>NZ_BRCG01000030.1:0-40368 GCF_023708005.1 Pseudarthrobacter sp. NCCP-2145
GTTCCCACCCCCGCCGCCATCAATGATGGGCCCGAGCCCGTCACCGTCACCCAGCCCCCGTCCCTGATTGGTCTCGAGTCCTGATACCCGGGCACACCCAGCCGTAGCGCAGTAGGGCGAACTCCCCTCTAAGGCGGGGACCACCAGGGCGGGGACGACGACGGCGGGACGCAGCGCCGTCGTACGTCCGGCTACGTTGTACCTTTCCAGAGCCGCTGCCACCAGGGGCGCGCAGGCTGCGGTTCGGCCGGAGGCTCGGCCGGCCGGGCCGCACGGCGCTGGCGCCACCGGCCCACTTCCTCCTCAACGTCCCGGGTCTTGGTGATGACCGGCGGACCGCCCTGGAGCTGGCGCCGGGCGTCGACGACGCGGCGGTTGAAATCCTGCAGGATGTCGCGCACCTGCTGCTCCGTGTACTGGGCGTCGAGCCTGGCATCAAGCTCGGCGTCCTCCTTCCGGAGCAGGATGGCCGCCGGACCGAGGCCGCTGATGTTTTCCCGCTGGATGAGGCCCTTGACCCACCAGTCGGGATCGTACGACTCCCCCAGCCCGGGAATCGGTTTGCCGGCGAACTTGAGGTTGTCGAACTTGCCCTGCGCCATGGCATCGCGGACAAGGTACTCCGCCCGGGCAGAGTCGCTCACCTTCTTGCGCTTCTCCCGCTCCTTCTCTTCAAGGGCGTCCAGCTCCGCTTCTTCCTCCGCGGTGATGCCTGCCCCGCGGTAGGTGCGGAGTTCGGCGGCACGCTCAAGGCGCTTCCGGTACTCTGCTGCACCGCTCCCCATTGCCGCCACCGCCTCACGTTCGTCGCACCGCCTTCTTCCAGTATTCAGAAGCCCTTGGCCGGGTTCAACGCCCATCCCCTTAACAACGGCACGGGCCTGGATCCGGGCGGCGTCGCTTCGCTTAGGCTGGGCAGGCAGGGGCCATATGGAGGAGGCAGTGCCATGGATACCAACGGAACAACCGAGCGCTCGGCAACTTTCAGCTGGACAGATCCGCGCGTTGGCCTTGGGCACCTGTCCCGGCTGTCCGGGCTGGACTATCTCTCCGGCATGCGGGACGGAACCATTCCGCGGCCGCCCATGGCCTCCCTGATGAACCTGGCCCTTGTTGGGGTTGAGCAGGGGCGCGTGGAATTCGAATGCCGGCCTGCCGAAGCGCACTACAACCCGCTGGGCATGGTGCACGGCGGGTTGGCCTGCACGCTGCTGGACACCGTCGTGGGGTGCGCGGGGCACAGCACCCTGGCCGCCGGATTCGGTTACACGTCCATCGACCTCTCCGTCAGCTACCTCCGCCCCATCACCCTCAAGCACGGCGTACTGCGGGCCGAGGGGACCGTGACCAAGCCGGGATCGCGGGTGATCTTCGCCGAGGGGCGCATCTTCGGGCCGGCCGGTGAACTGCTGGCCACCGCCACCAGTTCACTCCTGGTCTTCGCCACTGACCAGGCACGGTAGGCCCTGCCAGCCCAGGAAGGACTGAGGCGTACGACGGCGGGACGTCCCGCCGTCGTACGCTTGCCCAGGTGCCGGACGGCTTAGCCGGTCAGGCGTTGGCGTGTTCGGCGAGGATCGCGTCGATTTGGCCAACTGCCTCCCGCATGCCCTCTTCCATGCCCATCTGGACCATCTGTTCCATCTGCTCCTCGGAGTCGAAGATGGTGGCTACTTTCATGTTGGTCCGGCCGCCGTCTTCCTCGAGCGTCACGGTGACGTGGCCGGCTCCCATTTCTGCGACCGGTTCCCCGTGTTCGTCAGCAAAGCCGTCGTCGAACTCCAGCTTGTGGGGCGCCCGGATGGAGGTGAAGCGCCACCAGCCGCGAGGCTTCTCGCCTTCGGGGGTGGTCATGTAATAGTCGGCCTTTCCGCCGGGCTGGAAGTCGAACCGGTCAAACGTTGCCGGATAATTGGGCGGCCCCCACCAGCGCTCGAGCTGGCGCGGGTCTTCCCAGAGCTGCCAGACGCGTTCGACCCCGGCGTCGAACTCGGCGGTGAGGGTGAAGCTGAGCGCCTCAAGATTCTTGGTGATACCAGTAACGGACATTGCAGAACCCTTCCTTATCCTTCAGCCAGAATGCCTGCGATCCGGTCGACGCGCTGCAGCCAGATCGCCTCATATTCGTCGAGCAGCCGCCGGGCTTTTTCCAGTCCTTCATGGTTACCCCGCACAATCTGCTCCCTTCCGCGCTTTTCCTTGGTCACCAGGGATGCGCGTTCCAACACCGCAACGTGCTTCTGGACTGCGGCGAAGCTCATGGCATAGAGGGCAGCGAGACCGGAAACCGAGTACTCTCCCACCGTCACGCGGCGCACGATGTCGCGGCGGGTGGAATCTGCGAACGCCTGGAAGAGGCGGTCCAGTTCGGCGTCACGGAGCTGATCTACAACCATTTGGTTGTACGATAGTCCTGCCCGGCCCAGGCTGTCAATGGCCTCCAGAAACGGGGGTTCCCACTCCGGCGGGAAGGGCGTTGTGGCCGGTATCTTGAAGGCCATGAGCATCTTCCTCGCCGGCGCCGGGCCGGACCATCTGGCCTTTCCGGAAGTCTTTGACCGATTCGCGCAGGCCGTCCGCCGGCGTTCCGGGGACGAGGCGCCCGCCCGGGTGGCGGTGGTGGTTCATGACCGTAACGGGAACCTGGAAAGCCTCCTCCCGGCTTATGTGGATCCGCTGCTCGCGCGGATGCCGGTTGAGGTGGTGCCGGTCCTCCTGGGTACGGGCTCGCCTGCCAACCCTTCGGTATTCGACGGCGTTGACGGGCTGGTGGTGGGCGGTGGACTGACGCCGGCCTATTGGGAGGGACTCACCGCATCGGCCGCCACCATTTCCCGGGCCGTGGCCGGCCGCGTGCCCTACCTCGGCTTTTCCGCCGGGGCCATGATCGCACCGCGCAGGGCGCTCGTGGGCGGCTACCGGAGCCGCGGCATTGAGGTCTGCGGCGAAGAATGCTCGGAGGGCCTGGCCGAGCTCGAGATTCGGGACGGCCTGGGCCTGGCCCCGTTCGCCGTTGACGTCCACGCCGCGCAGGCCGGCACGCTCAGCCGCGCGCTGGGAGCGGTGGCTGCAGGTTTGGTGGAGAGGGCCGTGGCTGTGGACGAGAACACCGCCGTGGTGCTGTCAGCGGCAGACGGCGACAGCTTCGAGGTACTGGGTCACGGCAACTGCTGGGACATCCGCCGGTCCGGCAGCGCCTGCAGCGTTTCTGTGCTGCAGGCCGGCTGAGGGTCCCGGGGTGCGGCTTAGCTGTCGGCGAGGGGAGCAGCGGGCCCGGTCACCCTTATGCGTCGAAGTGCGTCTGGACCCTGTCGCCGGTCAACTGTTCAATCAGCTCCGCGGCAACATCCCGCAGCTTCTGGTTGCGGTTGCTGGAGACCTTGGTGAGGATGTCCATCGCTTCCGCCTGGGAGCACCTGTTCTGGGCCATGATGACGCCGCATGCCAGGTTGATGGCAGTCCGGCTCTCCATGGCAGCTTCCAGGTTGTCGGCCCGGCTTTGTGCCGTGTCGAGACGAACCGAGAGATGAAGCGTGTTGTGGGCGGCTGCGGCGAAGCCCAGGGCTTTTTCGTAAACGCCTGCGGTGAAGACGCCAGGCTTGGACGCAAAGAAATTCAAGGCGACCCGGCCTTCACTGCTGATTTCGAGGGGAACGCCGAGTGAACTCCGGATGTTCGCCTCAGCCAGCTTCCGGTTGAGCGCCGGCCAGCGGGGATCCGTGGTGACGTCGTCGACGATGACCGGGGACATCTCCCGCATTGCCTTGATACAGGGGCCGTCCCCCACGGCCTGTTCGACCTCATCCAGCTCCACTGCACGCTGGCTGCTGCCGGCGACGGTAGTGGGCTTGCGCCGCAGCCTCAGCGTAACTGCACATTCGATGTGGTCACCTGCTGCTTCGGAAACCGATGCCGCGGCAAGCCCGGCAAGCCCGGTAAGGAACTCAACAACGTTTTCAGCGCCCACCAAAATGCTCTGGAGTTCCTGTATTGGTTCTTTTTCCGGTGAACTCGACATGCGCCCATCTTACTGTCCCGCTCCTTCCCGGGCAGCGGGATGGCAGCGGCATCCGCCTCCCGCCCGATGCATGGCTCTATGCTGAGACTATGGCGCAGCACCTTCCCCTTGACGAGCTCAGCACTGTCATAGCTCGCATCCAGGGGCTGCTACTGACGGAGGAAAAAGTCACCACGGCCGTCCGGATCCTGGCGCAGGCCGCCAAGGAGTCGGTTCCCGGGACGATCGGAGCAGGAGTATCGCTTCTGGATTCGCGCGGGCGCCGGACCAGCAGCGGCTATACCGACGGGATCGTAAGCCGGGCCGATGCCACGCAGTACGAGTGCGGGGAAGGACCGTGCCTGACCGCCTGGGCGGCAGAGGAACCCGTACTGGTCAGGGACCTGGGGAAGGAATCCCGCTGGCCTGCATGGCGGAAAGCCGTCCGTGGGCTCCCCGTATTGTCAGTGGTCAGCGCTCCCCTGATGGCCGGCCGGGAGTCCCTGGGTGCCCTGAAGCTGTACGCCGCCACCCCTGACGTCTATGACAAATCCAGCGCCGCGCTGCTCCAGCTCTTCGCTGCCCCGGCCGCCACGCTGCTGGCACACATCCAGGCCAGTGAAGCCCCGCACAGGATGACCGAGGTCCTGCAGGCATCCCTGTACAGCCGGGACCTGGTGAACAGGGCCTGCGGAGTGCTGATGGAACGGTACGGGATGACCCATGAGGCAGCACTGCAGCGGCTGATGAAGCTTGCCCGCGACGAGAACGCTGCCTTGCAGCACGTCAGCGAACGCGTCCTGGCCGGGACGCTGCCTGCCGGCGCTTAGGACCTTCTCATGGGCTTCGATCCGAACGAACCGGAACAACGCCGCCGGCTCCGCGCCGCCATCAGGGCGGCGGATATTCCGGTGTCCGATCTGTGGCTGAAGTACTTCAGCCTCTCGGGAGACGCCGGGGAATACGAGGTGGAAGCGTACCTGCAGGGGCTCCTTTCCCTGCCGCCGGTGCAGCGCGACCTGCTGGCCCTGGCAGCGAACGAACTCATTGACGATCTGCCCCGCCCACGCGCACCCTACTCGGACGACTTTCCTGGTTCGGGCGATGCCCCCGGACCCTCCGCGGAAGGACCTGGCGGCGGAGCAGACACGACCGGCCGGCAAACGGAGCAGGACGAGTAAACCGGGCGGCTCCGGCATATCCATAGGTCCCGGACCGGCGTAATGTCGGTAGTAGGAGATTTCGGGAGTGCGGGACGTCCGGGGTTGAATACTCGGGCCAGCCAGCGTACAGAGCAGCGGCCGCCAGCCAGGGGCGAGTCTTCTGGTGCATCCAGGATCGAGGCCTGATGGCCAAGGAAAGCACTCTCACAACATCTGACCGGATGCAGGACCTGCTGCTGGAAAGTCCCGGGTTTCCCGAATTCCTCCTGGGCCTGGCCACCCTGTCGGCCTCCCTGCTTGGTTCCGACGGTCCTGTCACCTGCACCATCACGGTAGAACGCGACGGCGGGTTGTCAACGGTTGCCAGCAGCAGCGAGGAAGGCCGGCGGCTGGACGAAACCCAGTATTCGTACGGCGAAGGACCCTGCCTGACGGCCTTGCGGCAGCACCGCCTTGTGTGGGTGCCGGACCTGCTGGGCGACGAGCGCTGGAGCGGATACGCAGAAGCGGCCGCCCGGGAGGGAATCCGCTCCGTGCTGGCAGTCCCCATCCCCAGCGACGCATCCTCCCGGGCGGGCCTGAACTGCTACGCAAAGACCATCAACGCCTTCGACGAGGAAACCGTGGTGCTCCTGGAACAGCACGCGGCCTCCATGTCCAGGGTCCTCCGGATCGCGCTGCGCCTGCACGGGGCGGACGTCCATCCCGAGCACCTGAGGGCGGCCCTCAAATCCAGGGCCATTGTGGACGCGGCCGTGTCCCTGATCATGCTCCAGCACAGGGGCGGACGGGACGGCGCCCTGGAGATCCTCCGCCTGGCGGCGAAGTCCAGCAACCGCAAAATCCATGCGATCGCCCACGACATTGTGCAGGGAGCCGAACTCCCCGCACCCCACGACGGCGGAGGGTAGGAATGCATCCATTGGGTGCCGACGGCCCCGAACAGCCGGACCGCGCAGCTGAAGAACGCAGGGGAACTGCCCGGCGCTTCCGGGACACGGACCTGCCGCTGGACAAGCTGTGGATCTACTACTACGGCATTGGCGGCGATATCGATGAGGTCTCCCTCGATGCCTACCTCCACGAGGCGCTGGACATACCGGCCGCGCAGGTGAACCTGATCGCCACGGCGATGACGGAGATGACGGAAGAGGACACGCGGTGACAGCTCACGGACACAGCACGGGCGGTTATGGCTCCGGACGGCCTGAGCTCCCGGATGTGGACCTGAGGCTGCAGGATCTGGTCCTGGACAGCCGTGACATCGCCGAGTTCCTTAACGACCTCGCCGTGGTGGCCGCATCCCGGCTCTCCACCCTAGGCAATCCAATCCTCTGCGGCGTGACCGTGATCCGGCATAAGCGGCCCGAGGCGGTGGCCAGCAGCGACGCGGAAGCACACTCCCTGGACGAGCTGCAGAATGGGTTTGGGGACGGCCCCTGCCTCACCGCGCTCCGCACGCGAACTATGCTGCTGGTTCCCGATCTTGTCAGGGAACACCGGTGGGAGGCCTATGTGCGGGCCGCCGTGGCGCGGGGCGTTTCCTCCATCCTTGCCGTACCCATGGATTTGGCCGGTGAGGCAGAGGCCGTCCTGAACCTCTACTCCGGCCGGGTCAACGGGTTCTCGGCAGATGGCATCGCCACGGCGGAGGCTTTCGCAGGGCAGGCAGCAGGTTCACTGAAGCTGGTGCTGCGTATTACCCAGCTGTCCGAGGCCAGGAACGACCTTGCCCTCGCCCTCAAATCACGGACCATCATCGATATGGCCATTGGAGCCATCATGGCCGAGAACAGGTGTACCAGGGACACCGCTTTCGGCATCCTTACGAAGGCGTCCAGCACCCGTAACGTCAAGCTCCGCGAAGTGGCGGCGGCCGTGATCGCCTCCATCTCCGGCGAGAACGAGATTGGCACCTACTTCGACGAGTAGGGTCCGTGCCACCCGAAAGCACGGTCGCCCTGGCGGAACGTGATGAGACTCACGCGCAACATTCTTGAGGCCGGCACCTGCCGCTGGGCACTATGGAAAGGCGTCGGCAGGCTTGATCTCCCCGCGAGGGAGTGACTGCCGAGGACCGGTGCGCTTGGTCACATCCGGCCGGATCCGGTTGCCAACCCCCTTCGGCAACCTGCACCATTGAAGTACGGGAACGCGCTTTCCCATGCAGTACCGCCTCATAGACGAGGCCACGGCCTGGTCAATGAAGATTCCAGGCCGCCCACCGCAAGAAATGGAAGTTGAATAATGACGTTCGATGCCACTGACTCCGTGACCCTGAAGATTTGGGACCGGTCCGCCCTGCACCACACCCTTGACTCCGCTGTGAGCGAGCTTTCCGCGCGGCACAACACCACCACCTGCCGCGTTGCCGTGACGTGCAGCGGGCCCAACACCTTCACCCTGAGCCTGCGCGGCGAAGGCAAGGCACTGGCCTCCGCCTAAGCGGCCACCCCTGAAAGGCAAGCGGACGACGCCGGCACTCCCCGGCGTCGTCCGCTTCCTTTAAGCGCGGCGCGGCATCCTTGCCGCTGCCAGGCACACGGCAAGTAAAATGTGTGGAATCCAAGCGGAAGCGCCGTCCAGCATCAAAGGTAACCATGAGGCAGCAACCACGGGCGCAAGCCGAACCCGGCGCACCGGGCACAGGAAAAACGGGCCCAGCCCGGCCGGGCCCGGCGTCACTTTCATTGATCCCCTCAGCCCTTGTGTCGGCGTCGGGCTTCCTGCTGTTTGCCCGGGAGGACCGCCTCTCCGGCTTCCTCCTCCTGGCCGCCGCGCTGGTCCTGGCCGGCTTCATCAGCAGGCGCCTCCTGATCGACCTCGCGCTGATCGCCGTGGGCCTGACGGCCATGAGCCTGGTCCCCATCACCACGGACATCAGCACCGAGCACATGCTGGTCATGGGAACTGCCATGATCCTCGCCGTCGGGATTCCGTATTCGGTCTCAAGGTTCATCACCAAGGACCACGCCATCCGCTTTCCCATCAGGACGGGGCAGCCGTGGACGCGCGCCGAAAAGTGGTACCTGCCTGCCGTCCTGGTCATCGGGTATGCGCTGATGCCGGTGTATATGATCCGGACCGGCGTCTACACCAACTGGCCGGCTGTGAGCGACCCGGACGGCATCGCACGGCTCTTCCTCGGCACCAACGTGCTGGGCATCTGGGACGAACTCTTCTTCATCTGCACCGCCTTCACGCTGCTGCGCCGCCATCTGCCGGACTGGCAGGCCAACCTGCTGCAGGCGGTCCTGTTTACGTCATTCCTGTGGGAGCTTGGGTTCCATTCCTGGGCGCCCTTCTTCATCTTCCCCTTCGCCCTGCTCCAGGCCCGGCTGTTCACGGTGACCAAGTCGCTGTCCTACATTGTCAGCGTCCACCTGCTGTTCGACTTCGTGCTGTTCCTGGTCCTCATCCATGCCCACAACCGCGAGTGGATCGACATTTTCCTGTACTAAAACCCCAGCATGAAAGCGAACCACCATCTTGTATGCTCCCGGCCGCAACGCCCGCTTTGATATCGCTTCCCTGCCGTTGCCGGTGATCCAGGCGCCGATGGCGGGCGGGCCGTCCACGCCGGAGCTGGCAGCGGCGGTGAGCTCCCAGGGAGGACTGGGATTCCTGGCCGCCGGCTACAAGGCCGCGGCGGCGGTGAAGGCGGAGATCGAGTCCACTCGGCGGCTGAGCGGAGCCCCCATCGGCGTCAATGTCTTCGTCCCGCAGCGCCCGGTCATCAGCCCCGGGGCACTGGAACAGTACGCGCTCTCCCTGGCTCCTGACGCAGAGCGTTTTGGCGTCGCCCTCGGGGATCCGCGCCATGACGACGACGACTGGGACAACAAGATCGAGGTCCTGCTGGAGCATGTCCCCGAGGCGGTTTCCTTCACCTTCGATGTGCCGGAACCCGAGGTCATCGCCGCACTGCAGCAACGGGGCGCCTGGGTCATCGGGACGGTAACGTCGCGGCCTGAAGCCGTGCGTGCCCTGGAAGCAGGCGTTGATGCGCTGTGCGTGCAGGGACCGGAAGCAGGAGGACACCGCGGCACCTTTGACACAGCCCGGCGGCCGGAGGGTGAATCCCTCCACGGCCTGCTTGAAGAATTGGCGGACCTCGGAGTGCCGCTGATAGCGGCCGGCGGGATTGCCACGGGCGCCGATGTCCGGACCGCCCTCTCACGTGGAGCTGTGGCGGTCCAGGCGGGCACGGCATTCCTCCGCGCGGACGAGGCCGGCACCAAGGCAGCCCACCGGCTGGCCCTGTCCACAGGGCGTTTCACCACCACTGCGGTCACGCGGGCCTTCTCGGGGCGGAACGCCCGCGGACTCTACAACGAATTCATGCGCCGCCACGATGGCGAGGCCCCCGACGGCTACCCGGAGATCCACCACCTCACCACTCCCCTGCGCGCAGCAGCAGCAGCTGCAGGGGATGCGGACTGGCTGAACCTGTGGGCCGGAACCGGTTTCGACCGGACCGTTGCAGGCCCTGCGGCGCACATCCTCGCGGCCCTGCGGCCGTAACCAAGCCGCGCTATTCCTCGCCCGTGTCCTGTGCTTCCAGGAACGTGTCCATGGCTTCGCAGGCCCGTTTCCAACGGGCATGCAGGGCGTGCCGGCTCAACGGTTCGGACATGCCGTTGAGCACTTTCTCGATGGCATCGGATGCGGCGTCCCGGGCCCGGTCCTGCGCCGCCGGGGTGTAGTAGTTCATGCCGGTTATTCGATACGCCCGCAGCAGCGGATGGCAGGAACCCCTCCGGCACACGACGGCGGCCGGCCCCTTTCCGGGACCGGCCGCCATCGAACGCGCTGTGTTGCCTAGAGCGTGGCGGTGTCGATCACGAAGCGGTAGCGGACGTCCGAGGCGAGGACGCGCTCGTAGGCCTCGTTGATCTTCTCCGCGGGGATGACCTCGATCTCGGCACCGATGCCGTGCTCGGCGCAGAAGTCCAGCATTTCCTGCGTTTCGCGGATGCCGCCGATCATGGAACCGGCGAACGAACGGCGCCCTCCGATGAGCGCGAACGCGTTGACAGGAAGCGGCTCGGCGGGGGCGCCAACGTTCACCAGGGCACCGTCGAGTTTCAGCAGCTGCAGGTAGGAGCTGATGTCGATCGAGGCACTCACGGTGTTGATGATGAGGTCGAACGTGCCGGCGAGGTCGCTGAAGGTGCTCTCGTCGCTGGTGGCGTAGTAGTGGTCGGCACCCAGCTTCAGGCCGTCTTCCTGCTTCTTGAGCGACTGGGACAGCACGGTGACCTCGGCGCCCATGGCGTGGGCGATCTTGACGGCCATGTGGCCGAGCCCGCCGAGGCCGACGACGGCAACGTTCTTGCCGGGTCCGGCGCCCCAGTGGTGCAGCGGGGAGAAGGTGGTGATGCCGGCGCACAGCAGCGGCGCGGCGACGTCGAGCTCGAGTCCTTCGGGGATGCGGACCACGAAGTCTTCGGTCACCACGACGTGGGTGGAGTAGCCGCCCTGGGTGATGGTCCCGTCGCGGTCAACGGCACCGTACGTGCCCACGTTGCCCTTGAGGCAGTACTGTTCCTCGCCCTTCAGGCAGTTCTCGCACTCCTTGCAGGAGTTGACCATGCAGCCAACTCCTACGCGGTCGCCCACGGCGTGCCTGGTCACCTTGGCGCCAACCTGGGTGACGACGCCGGCGATTTCGTGGCCGGGAACCAGCGGGTACTGCTGCGGTCCCCAGTCGCCGCGGACCGTGTGGATGTCCGAGTGGCAGATTCCGGCGAACTTGATGTCGATCAGGACGTCGTGGGGGCCCACCTCGCGGCGTTCGATGGTGGTGGGAATAAGGTCCTCGGTGGAGGACGGGGATGCATAGGCCTTGACGGTAGTCATGGGTCTCCTGAAGTTCTGTTGGGGGTTATTGAAATGCTACAGGGGCTGGGTTCCATCAAACCGGATACGGCGGCCCGTAGCGGTGGCCCTGTTGTAACTGGTTCTGGCAGTCCTACCCTTGACGGCCCTCGTACTCGGCATCGGTGATGTGCTCAGCCCAGGCTGTGGTGGCTGCGTGGTCGTCGTCGTTTTCAAGGATGGCCAGGTGTTCCATGAAGGTGTCCTGGGCTGAAGCATGCCAATGCTCTTCGCCCGGCGGAGTGTAGAGGGTCTGGCCGGGGTGGACGTCGATAATGTTGCCGTCGCGGGTGCCGAAGCGTGCCACGCCGGAGGTCACGTGCAGGTACTGGCCGCGGGCGTGCGAGTGCCAGGCCGTTCGGGCTCCCGGCGCGAAGCGCACCTTGGCTACGACGGCGCGCTGCTCCGGCCCGTGCGGGACGGCGATCATGTCGACCCAGACATCGCCGGCGAACTGCTCGGGCGGGTTCTTGATCGTTTCGCGGACGGGTTCGATGTTCATGGTGTTTCCTTTCGAACGGGAACGTGCCTCCATCAAACCGGCTGTCCGTGAGCGTAGCGAGGGCCCTGCTGAACCGGGTTATGGCAGACCCTCTTTAGGGCAGTGGCATTCGTCGTAACGTGTCCTGTATGGATAACCGAGCCGAGGTACGGCAGTTCCTCTCCACGCGCCGGGGGCGCATCACTCCGGAACAGGCGGGCATTGAACCGTATGGCGGGCGTCGGCGCGTGCCCGGACTGCGCCGGGAGGAAGTGGCCCGGCTCGCCGGCGTCAGCGTGGACTACTACACGCGGCTGGAACGCGGGAACCTTGCGGGTGTGTCGGACAGCGTCCTGGACGCGATCGCGGGGGCGCTGGAGCTGGACCGCGCCGAGCACGACCACCTGTACGACCTTGCCAGGACCGCCAACATGTCCGGCCGGAAGCGGGCCTCCGCCCCGGTTCCGGCAAGCGTGCGTCCCGAGCTGCGGTACCTCCTGGACACCATCACCGGGGCGCCGGCCTTCATCGGGAACAACCGGATGGACATCGTGGCCGCCAACACCCTCGGCTACGCCTTGTACTCGGACATGTACCGGGGGCCTGCCCGGCCGGCCAACCATTCACGGTTTATCTTCCTGGATCCCAGGGCGCACAACTTCTACACGGACTGGGAGCGGGCTGCGAGCGCCAACGTGGCCATCCTGCGTCGGGAGGCAGGCCGCAACCCGCATGACAAGGGCATTGCGGAACTCATTGGCGAGCTGTCCATGCGCAGCGACGAGTTCCGCACCCGCTGGGCCGCACATAATGTCCGGCGGCACTATTCCGGGACCAAGTTTTTCCAGCACCCCGTGGTGGGGCTCCTGGAACTGAACTACCAGGTCCTGGGCCTGGAGGAGGATCCCGGGCACTCGCTCACGGTCTACCCGGCCACGCCCGGCAGCCCGTCCGAGGAAGCCTTGAAGCTCCTGGCTTCCTGGGCGGTGACGGAGAACATCGCAGAGCTGGCGCAGGCGAACGCACGGGGCTAGGCGGGCTGTCCCTCTTGGACAGGCTCCGCCGGCTCAAGTCCGGATTCGTAGCCAATGAGCCAGTGGAGGCCGTGCTGGTCGATAACCTGGCCGTCTGATGCGCCCCAGGGCTTGGGACCGAGCGGGTCCACCACCCGGCCGCCCACGGCGAGCTTGTCGAACCAGCCGTGGAGGACCTCCGGTTCGGCAGTCCCCAGCAACGAGAGCATCACACCTTGGAGGCGGACGCTGTTCTGCCCTTCCGCCGCGTCCGAACCCGCCACGGCAACCACGCCCTTGAGGACCCCATGGGCTATTGCATCCGGTGGCCCGTCCTTGCGCCCGAACTCCTCATAGCTGTGCAGGAAGAGCTCCCCGCCGAAAACGTCGGCGTAGAAACTCAACGCTTCGCGGGCTGTGCCGGGAAAGCTGACATAGATCTGGGGTGCAGTCATTCGCCCAGCATACAGACGGCCTGTTACAGAGGGCCCTGCGGGGTCGATCGGGCGCCCTGCCCGTTCCTGTCCTGTGAGCCACGACTTCCGCGCCGCCCTTCCAGTCACGTTAAGTCCCGTTGCGGATCATGGCGTCCGGCGGCGTGGTTTGTCCTCCCCATGGCTTCATAAGTAGCGCTGTTTCCTCGCGTTGAGCGTCTGTTGCGGGGTGCTGGCCAGGGGGCGGGAACCCGTGTTTAGGTGTTTCCACGGCCATGGGATGCCGTCGAATCACAGAACGCCTAGGAAAGGAGGACTGATGCTTCAAACATCCAACCGCACGCCGGGCATCATGTCCTCCTGTCCGCCCCGCTGCTGCCGCACCGGCCGAATGTGCCGCGTGCAGGCCTGCCTGCACCGCAGTCCAGCACCTGGCCGCTGACCAGCCGGCACCTCCGGTTCCCGCGTTTTCCTCCCCGGGCTCATTCACAAGGCCTGCTCAGCTGCGCCTTCCTGCCCTCCTCCCCGCACCCCTTTCCAGCAAAGCACCCTTTTCCAGACCAGCACCCTTCTACCGAAAGGCCACGCATGTTCCTCGCTGCATCTCCCCCGACCGCCTCCGCCACAGGCGGGCACACCTTCACCCGGCGCCGCGCCCTGGGCAGCCTCCTCGCACTGCCCGCACTGGGGCTGCTGACCGCGTGCGGCGGAACCGCCACAGCCGTCGGCCAGCGGGCGGGGCAGTCACTGGCACCGCTGGCCACGTCCGTGCCTGCCGGGACCACCATCACGGTGGGCGATCCCAGCATCCGCGTGGCGCTGGAACTTTCCGGCCTCATCAAGAACCTCGACGGCATCGATCTGGAGTTCGCCAACATCTCCGGCGGCCCGCAGACCACCGAAGCGTTCCGCGCCAAAGCCCTCGATGTTGGCTCGGTGGCGGACATCCCGCCCATCCACGCAACCTGGACCGGCCTGGACGTCCGCATCATCGCCAGCGCCTACCGCCAGGATGCCGTAAACCACCCGCTCTACGAACTGGGCATCGCACCGGGAGCCGGCATCAGCACACTGGAGGAGCTTCGCGGCAGGAAAGTCGCCTACAGCCCGGGCCAGGCCCAGGGCGCACTGGTGCTGCGCATCCTCCAGAAGGCCGGGCTGGCGCAGGACGACGTCAAGCTGGTGGAACTGCCCAGCACCGGCGACGCCTACTCGTCGGCGCTCTCCAGCAGGCAGGTGGACGCCGCACCGCTGGGCGGAGTCCAAATCAAGCGCTACCTGGCCAAGTACAAGGCCGACGGCGGCATCACCCTCCGGCACGGCCTGCGGGATGATCCCGGCCATCTCTACTCCCCGGCGACAGTCCTTGCCGACCCGGCCAAAGCGGCGGCCCTGGCTGCCTACGTCGAGGCGTGGGGCAAGGCCCAACGCTGGATAGAGGACCACCCCAAGGAGTGGCTGGAGGGCTACTACGTCACGGACCAGGGCCTTTCCCGCGAGGACGGCCAGTACCTGATCGACGCAGCCGGGAAGCGGGATATCCCCACGTCCTGGGCGGACGGGATTGCCCGGCACCAGGAAACCATCGACCTGCTGGCCCGGGAACAGAAGAAGCCGCAGCTGAAGGCGGCCGACCTCTATGACAGCCGTTACGAAGCCATCGCAGGCACGGCCTTCGCTGCGGCGGGCAAGGGCGGTGCAGCGTGAGCGCCGCCCCCGTACTGGAACGGCCCGCCGTCGAACCCCACCTGGACTCCGACCTCGACAAGCGTGCGGACGTCCGGCCCACCGGAAAGCGGCTCGGCCCGGGACGGCGCCGCAGGTTCGCCTGGCTGCTGGGCCCCGGCGCCCTGCTGGCACTCTGGACCGTCACGTCCGCCACCGGCATCCTCGACCCCCGGATCCTGTCCGAACCCTGGACCGTGGTGGCCACCGCCGGTGAGCTGATTGCGGACGGCCGGCTGCAGGAAAACCTGGCCATTTCCGCCCAACGCGCCGGCCTGGGACTGTTCTTCGGCACCCTTGTTGGCGCAGTGCTGGCCCTGCTGGCAGGGCTGAGCCGCGTGGGTGAAGCGCTGATCGACGGGCCGGTGCAGATCAAACGCGCCATTCCCGGGCTGGCGCTGATTCCGCTGCTCATCCTCTGGTTCGGCATCGACGAAACCATGAAGGTACTCACCATCACCCTGGGCGTCTTCGTGCCGATCTACCTCCAGACGCACGCCGGACTGCGCGGGATCGACCTGCGCTATGTGGAGCTTGCCCAGACCGTGGGCCTGGGCCGCGCCGCCTTCATCCGCAAGGTGGTCCTCCCCGGAGCCCTGCCCGGATTCTTCCTGGGCCTGCGCTTCGCCGTCACCGGAGCATGGGTGTCCCTGGTGGTGGTGGAACAGATCAACGCCACCAGCGGCATCGGCTACATGATGGAGCTCGCCCGCACCTATGGCCAAACCAACATCATCGTCCTCGGACTGGCCGTCTACGGCACTCTCGGGCTCCTCTCAGACGGAATTGTCCGCTTCATCGAACGAAAGGCCCTCTCATGGCAGCGCACCCTGGCGGGATGACCGCCGTCGCACCCTCCTCCGTCGCCGCTCGTGCCGGCAAGGCGGCCTCCGGCACGGTCTCCGTGCGGAACCTGATCCGCAGCTTCGGGCCGAAAGGCGTGCTGAACGGCGTGGACCTGGACATCGCCCCCGGTGAGTTCGTGGCCCTGTTGGGCCCCAGCGGCTGCGGCAAGAGCACACTGTTGCGCACCCTGGCCGGGCTGGACCACGACGTCCGCGGCAGCGGGGTGATCACCGTCCCCGAGCGTGTGTCCGTGGTGTTCCAGGATTCGCGGCTGCTTCCCTGGGACACCGTCCTGGGCAACGTCACCTTGGGGCTGCGGGAGCACGACGCCGGGTCGCGGGCACGCAAGGCCCTCGCCGAAGTAGGACTTGCCGGCCGCGAAAGTTCCTGGCCCCACGAGCTCTCCGGCGGTGAGCAGCAGCGCGTGGCGCTGGCGCGCTCCCTGGTCCGGGAGCCGCAGCTGCTGCTGGCCGACGAACCGTTCGGTGCGCTCGATGCCCTGACCCGGATCAGGATGCACGGGCTTCTGCAGGACCTGGTGGCCGCGCACCGCCCGGCCGTCCTGCTGGTGACCCACGACGTGGACGAAGCCATTGCCCTCGCGGACCGGATCGTGGTCCTGGACAGCGGCCGCGTTGCCCGAATCCGCACGGTGTCACCTGACATCGGTTCCGCCGCGGACGCTGCCGGCCACGAAGCCCTCCGCCGCGATCTCCTCGCCGACCTCGGCGTCGTCGGCACCACCCACTGAACTCCAGATCCGAAGGACCATCCCATGACTTCCGAAAACTCCTCACCACAGCGCCAGCTCCACCTCAACGCCTTCCTGATGAGCACCGGCCACCACGAAGCTTCCTGGCGGCTGCCCGAAAGCGACCCGCACTCCAGCACCAACGTGGAACATTACAAGCAGCTCGCCCAAACTGCCGAGCGCGGCAGGCTGGACTCCATCTTCTTCGCCGACTCCCCCGTCCTGTTCGGCGAGGTGGGACGCCGCCCTTCCGGCAAGCTCGAACCCACGGTGCTCCTCACCGCCATCGCCGGGGCCACGGAGCACATCGGGCTGATCGCCACCGCCTCCACCACCTACAACGAGCCTTTCAACCTTGCCCGCCGGTTCGCATCGGTGGACTGGGTCAGCGGCGGACGCGCGGGATGGAATGTGGTCACCACAGCCGGGCCCGACGCCGCCCGGAACTTCGGCGTGGACGACCAGCCCGCCCACGCCGTGCGGTATGAGCGTGCCGCCGAGTTCATCGAGGTGGCCCACAAGCTGTGGGACAGCTGGGAGGACGGCGCCGTGCTCGCGGACAAGGCGGAGGGCGTGTGGGGTGATGCCGAAAAGATCCGGGTCATTAATCACGAGGGCAAGCACTTTAGGGTCCGTGGCCCCCTGAACGTGCCCCGCTCCCCGCAGGGGCACCCGCTGATCGTCCAGGCGGGCTCGTCCGAAGACGGCAAGGGCCTCGCCGCCCGGTACGCGGACGCCGTCTTTACCGCACACCAGACACTTGCTGACGCACAGGCCTTCTACGGCGACCTCAAGAAGCGCACCGCGGCTGCAGGACGTGATCCGGAGACCATTAAGATCCTGCCGGGCATCGTTCCGGTCATCGGCGCAACCGAGGAAGAAGCGCTGGAGCTGGAACGCGAACTGGACCGCCTCATCCAGCCCGAATACGCCCGGATCCAGCTGGCCAAGACCCTTCGCGTTGCGCCGGAGGACCTGCCGCTTGACCGCCAGCTGCCGGAGAACCTGCCCAGCGAGGACGAGATCGAGGGCGCCAAAAGCCGCTACACACTGATCGTCCAGCTCGCCCGGCGGGAGCAGCTCACCGTGCGGCAGCTGATCGGCCGCCTGGGCGGCGGCCGCGGACACCGGACTTTCACGGGCACACCGGTGCAGGTGGCGGACGCCATCCAGGAATGGTTCGACGGCGGCGCGGCGGACGGCTTCAACATCATGCCGCCGGTGCTGCCCTCGGGGCTTGAAACATTCGTGGACCAGGTGGTGCCGATCCTGCAGGAGCGGGGACTGTTCCGCACCGGCTACACCGGCCGGACGCTGCGGGAGCACTACGGCCTGGCGCGGCCGGGGAACCGGTACGCCGGTGCTGCCGCTCCGGCGCTGGCCTCGATTGGTCCGGCATTCTGAGTGGACAGGCCGGGCACCGGGCGGGAAGGTGGGCGGTCAGCTGCCCTCCCGCCGCCAGCGGTAGGGGGTGGTGGTGGAGACCTTGACCAGCCCGGAGCGCTCCAGGATGGGCCGTGAGAACTCGGTCGAATCGCTGTGGATGAGCGTCTTGCCCAGGCCGAGGGCCGACTGTGCCCGGCGGGCGGTCAAAGCCCGGTAGATCCCGCGGCCGCGCCATTCCGGGCGCGTGGCACCGCCCCAGATCCCGGCGAAGGCCGTGCCTTCCACCGGCTCGAGGCGGCCGGCACTGACAATCCCGCCGTCCGCCTCGGCCACCCACAGCTGCATCCCGTCACCCAGCGAGAGCCGGTGCAGCAGGGCATCGGCCATCCCGTCGGACACCGGATCGCCGAAGACTTCATCCTGCATGGCGCACATCGCCCGGACATCCGGTTCGTCCACCACCTGCCGCACCACCACGCCGTCAGGGAGCGGCACGGGGACGCTGAGCGCCTGCGCGCCGCCGATCATGATGGATTCCGGCGGATCAGGGACAAAGCCGTGCCCCAGCAGCACCTCATGTAGTCCGGGGGCGTGGTCATGGCTGCGCGTCTTCCATTCCACCCGGGTGATCCCGGGATCGGCCCGGAAGCAGTCCACCGCCCCCCGGACCAGCCGGTGGAGGGCCTCAGTGCCGGCATCCCCAAGATCCCGGTATGTCACAAAGCCGCGGCCGTCCCGGAACGCCGCCAGGTGCAACGGCCCGTGCCTCTTCACCGAGACGGCGCCGGGTGTCTCGGCATCCGTGCGCAGCTGTTCATCGTAGGCAGCCAGGAACCGTGCGGATTCACTCATTCCGCGAGCTTACTGGTGGACGCCGGGATTGATTGCCTGGCAGCCGCTGGACCATCCGTGGTTTCCCCGGCAGGCGGCTGCGGCTTGTAGACCCAGGCCACCAGCACCACTGAAATGATCATCAGCAGGAACCACGCCACCAGTTTCTCCAACCCAACGGGCTGCCAGCCGTCCACCTGGCTGGGGTACAGCCAGGCGCCGGACCAGGTGGCGATGTTCTCGGCCACCCAGATGAACAGCGCCACCAGCAGGAAGGCGAGCAGCAGCGGCATCCTGTGATGCTTCCTGAACACCCTGAAGTGCATCACGCACCGGCCAAAGACAACCACGACGGCGGCGAGCAGCACCCAGCGGGCGTCCCAGATGTAGTGGTGGCTGAAAAAGTTGCCGTAGACGGCCGCGGCCACGGCCGCCGTGATCCAGCGCCGCGGATAGCGGGCGAACCTCAGGTCGAACAGCCGGTAGACGCGGACCATGTAGGAGCCGACGGCCGCGTACATGAAGCCGCTGAAGAGGGGGACCGCCCCGATCCGCAGGAAGCCCTCGGCCTCGTAGGACCAGGAGCCGGCGTCGGTCTTGAAAAGCTCCATCACCGTCCCCACCAGGTGGAACAGGATAATGACCCGCAGCTCCTTCAGGGTTTCCAGCCTGAAGGCGAACATGAGGACCTGGATCAGCACCGCGGCGAGGGTCAGGAAGTCGTTCCGGGCCAGTCCGGCCCCGTCCGGGTACCAGAGCCGCGCGGCCATCAGCACTGCAAGCAGGGTGGCGCCGAAAATGCATGCCCAGCCCTGCTTCAGGCCGAAGACCACGAATTCGGTGAGCTTTGGCCGGACGCGGCTGGCAGGGGCGCTGGCCAGGAACCGCCGGGCCCGCTCGTCAAGCCGCGCCTCCAGCGGAGTGGAACTAAGCACTGACGCGCCCTGCCCGGCGGGAGAAGGTGTCCAGCTCGGAGAGGCAGTAGTTCTTGAACCAGTGCCGGAGCCGCTGCGGCAGCTTGGGGTAGGCCACGGCAAGGGCTTTCATGGTGCGGTGGAACCGGCGTTCGTGGCGCCCGCTCCACGGCAGGCCGAAGTCATTCCGCAACTGGTCCGGGAGGAGGCCGGCCGTCAGGAACCGGGCGAACGGCATGATCGCGCGGTACCAGAGCGCTGCATGCCGTGGATACAGGAGCCCGCGGCCCACGCGGACGGCGGCGTCGCTCGCCCGGAGGCCGGCCATGCGGGCGTCATAGTACCGGCCGAACGCCTCACGGTCCTTCGGCCACATGTCCGGCGGCAGCTGCAGGGCTGTCCCCAGCTTCGCGTAGTCCCTGTACATGGCGTCGGCGGACTCGTCGTCGAGCGGGCCGTAGATTTTCTCGATGATGACCACGGCGGTGTCGTAAAGCGTTGCCGTGACCCACAGCTGCAGTTCGGGGTCGTACGCGTTGTAGCCGGGCGTTTCGTGATCGGCATCCCGGCGGACAGGGACGTGGGCGCGGTTCACCCTGCGCCGGACCTCTTTGACCTGCTCGTCAGTCCCGTAGGTGACGGCATACACGTAGGTCAGTGTGCCCTTGAGCCTGTTGATGGGACGGTCCGTGAAGGTGCTGTGCTCTGCGACGCCGCGGCCCACGCCGGGGTCTGCAAGCTGCAGCAGGATGGCCCGTCCCGCTCCCGCGAGCAGGATGACCTCCGCATTCAAGTCCGCAAGTTCCCGCGCCATTCCCTCAGGGTACCGGAGGGACAACGGGATGGAGCGGGCCTGGGAACGCGCGCAATGGACAAGTTTACTTTACAGTCAAGCTCGCTTTACACTGGAGACATCGATTACCGACAAGAACTGGGGGTCTGACATGACGGAGAACAAGAACAGTGCGGCAGGGAATCCGCTACGCACCGCCTGGGGACGGGCCCGGCTTGGCACCCGCACCGTACCGGCCATGATGCCCGCCATCCCCCTGGGGATCCTTCTCGCCGCGCTGATCGCGGCAGCTGCCGCCCTGGCAGGCTTTGCTCCGCAGCAGCCTTTGCTGGGTGCCGCCATCGTGGCAGCCCTCATGGCCCTGCCCATGTGTGCACTCGCCTGGGCGTTCCTTGTTGACCGGGATTCCCTGGAGGGCGCGGCCTCCCGCCCGGAGGAATCCGTGGAATCGCGCTGGTATGACAATGCCGCCGCAGGAGCATTCCACGACCTGCTGATCTTTTCCGGCCTCGGAACAGCGGTGCTCTTCCTGACGCCCCTTGAAATTGAGGGGTCCGTGGGCCTGCTGGCCGTAAGTGTCGTGGGAATGCTGTCCGCGGGAATCCGTTACACCGTCAACCGGAGACGGGGGTAGCCGATGGAGAACACTCTTCCGGAACTGCGCAGGGAGCATGGCTGGTCGCAGCAGAAGCTGGCCGATGCGCTGGGAGTCTCGAGGCAAACCGTCATTTCCATCGAGAAGGGCCGGTTTGACCCGTCACTCCCCCTGGCCTTCCGCCTGGCATCACTCTTCGGGTGCACCATCGAGGACATCTTCACGCCCGGCAGCTAGCACGAGCAATGCCCGCCGAAAATCGAGTACCCACCACTCGTGCCCTCCATCCCCGCTCACCGTAGCGTCCTGTGAAAGCCCGCGGTCATCACCACGGGAATTCCGGCTGCGAGGGGGGTCATGGGCTGCATCGAGGCACCGACATGACCCAGCCGGACGGTAACGTCCCTCCCCTCCTGGACCCCGCAGTGCTTGAGCGGCTGCGCGACGAACTCGAGGATGACGAGGGCGTGTGGAAGGTCTTTGTGGAGGCCTTCATCGCGCAGATGCCCCAGAGGCTGCAAAAGGTACGGCTTGCCCTGACCACCGGCGACCTGCCGGGTGGCATGGATGCTGTCCTGAGCCTCAAGACGTCCAGCCAGATGGTGGGGGCGGAGAGGCTCGCCGCCCTCGCCCTGGAACTTGAAGGATCGCTGCGGGAGGAAGCCAGGGCCGCCGACCCGGCCGTTGTTTTGCCCCGGCTTGCGGCGGAGCACCTGCGGAGGCTCAAGCAGTGCGCCCAGCGCACCATCTATGTCCTGCAGGACCACCTGCGGAAAGGTCACTGAACCGACGGCACGGCACGATGTCCCGCGAACTGACGCGGCGCCCCGGAACCGGAACGGACGACCGCGGAACCTCCCGCCGTCGTCCGTTCCGGTTGGGGCTGGCCCGCCCGTGCCGGCAGCCCCGCCCAAAGCGTCAGACCTGCAGGGTGGCGTAGTGGTGGCTGGTCTGGACGATGGCTGCAACCGTCTCAAGTTCGCTGTCGTCGCGGGGACCATAAACCAGGACCATGCCGCTGGCCAGCCGGACGCCGGCCAGCGGATGGGGAACCGCCCAGCCCTTCGCTACCGCCTCCGCGGCCAATACCGGGGGCAAGGCAACGTGGAGTGAGCCGTCGTGGGCCGGATGCTGGTGGGCGAACTCGCCCACGGACGGCACCAGGAAACCGTCCGGAGTTGCAGCAGGAGCGGGGCCCAGCATGAGTCCCGTGGCTCCGGGCACCGAAATGGCAGACTGCCGGGTGGAAACACCGGCCAGCGTGCTGATGCGGGACAACAGTTTCTCCTGCAACTCCCGCGGCGCGTTGTCGCTTCGCTGTTCCTGCGGAATGGTCCATGAAACCTGCGGACGATGTCCAGCACGAAGCGGCAGGCCATCCTCCCGCAGCCCGGTCCACCCGGCCTTTACGTCACTGCCGCCGTTGGCGCGCGGCCGTGCCAGGAATGCAAGCCGTTCACGGATCCAGTCGCCGAGTTCGTCCAGCGTCTCCCCTGTGATGCCGTGCCCACCCGGATCGCGGCGGGCATAGGCCGGGGCGGCGGATTCGGTGAGGAGATAGTTCCACGTCCGCAGCAGCAAGTCTGCCGGGATGACCCGGTCCTGCTCGCCCTGCGCAACGAAGACGGGTACCCGGGCCAAGCGGGCCGCCGAGAGGGGCACCCCTGCGTCGAAGGGCAGGGTGCCGTACAGGATCGCCCCGCCGGCAAAGCGCTGCGGGTCGGAAAGCAGCAGGCCGCCGGCGAACGCCGCTCCCCCGCTGAATCCCACCAGCACCACCGGCCGGCCGGCCGGAGCAACGGCGTCAAGCCAGCTCCGGAACCAGGCCATGGTTTCGGTCAGGGATTCCTCGACGGGCCTGCCGATGCCACGGTTCCGGAACCAGGCGTAGCCGCCACCTTCAGCGATCGGCGCCCGCACGGCCGCGTAGACCGGGCCGGCGGGCAGGTGCTCTGCAAGACCGATGATCCCGCGTTCGCTTGAACCCCTGCCGTGCAGCAACACCACCAGCGGCTGCGCCGGGTCCGACGATCCGGCGGTCGCCACCACATACGGGGTGTTCATTAGTTGGTGACCTTGAGCCCGGTGTCCCAGTTGAAATCTGCGAATTCAGGGTTGGCCTGCAGGGTCATCAGGACGAACTGGAAGCCCTCGAGCTCGCGGGCGCGCTTGAGTGGTCCCACTACCAGGGGGCGCATTCCGGCGGCGCTGGCAAAGCCGCTGACTGCACGGGTGGCTGCGTCGTCGTCGCCTGCGATGAAAACGTCGAGGGGCTGGCCGTCCGACTCCCCGGCCACCAGGGTGCCGGCGAAGGTGGTGTTGAAGGCCTTGACCACGCTTGCGCCGGCGGGTGCCAGCGCCGCGATTTCCTCGGCGGCGGACGTGCCCGGCTCCACCACCAGGGAATCGAAGGTTTCGAAGTTCACCGGGTTGGTGATATCCACGATGGTCTTGCCTGCGAGCGCGGCACCGTAGGTGCTGACGACGGATTTGGCGGCGTCAAATGGCACGGCGAGGACAACGATGCTGCCCTGGGGATCCTGCGCCGTGGTGCCGGAGGCGACGCCGGCACCCAGTTCGGCCGCGAGGGCCTGGGCCTTGCCTGCGTCCTGGCCGAGGATTTCGACGGTCTTGCTTGCCGCCAGGGCCCGGGTTGCGATGCCGCGGGCCATGTTGCCGTTGCCGATGATGGTGATGTCAGTCATGGGGTTCTTCTTTCCAAAGATGCGGGCCAGGAGGTTTGTCATGGGGTTCTGTTCTGCCGTTTGTGGATTACTGCTTGAAGCTACAACTAAATGTACGTGCTCTTAGTTGAAGTGTCAAGTATTTTTTTGGGCCGAAAGACACCAGCGAATGTCGTGCCGACAGTGCATACTGTCGCCATGACTAATGCAGCGCGAAAACCGGACCGGATCCTCCTCGTGCTGCTGGGGGTTATCGGACTGCTGGTGGTGGTGGCCCTGGCCGTGGTGTTTTCCCGGGGAGATCCTGAACCCCTCGATGAGGCCAGCCCGGCCGGAGTCGTCCAGCGGTACAGCACGGCCGTGATCGACGGCGACCTCGCAACTGCCGAAACGTACCTCACGGATTCCGCCCGCACCATCTGCCGCGGCTCGTACTTCGGTGAACCCCGGCCGGCCCGGGTGGTCCTGGTGTCCACGTCGGAGCGGGACCAGTCAGCCACCGTGCGCGTCTCAATCGTCAACTCGTCCCAGGACGGGCCCTTCGGCCCCTCCGAGTACGAGTCGGAAGACATCTTCTCGCTGGTGAAGGCGGACGGAGACTGGAAGATCAGCCAGGCGCCGTACCAGCTGATGGCATGCACCGGAACACAGGTCAAACCATGAGCGCCCCGGCAGGCACAACGGTTCTGCCGGCGGGGCTCGCCCAGGTGACGCTGCGCCGGCTCATCCAGTACGCCCTGCTGTTCGCCCTGGTGGTAATTGCCGCCAGTGGCCTCAGCGGACTACTGGACCGGCTGTTCACGTCAGGGGCTGTGCTGGCATCGACGGATGTGGCCGGGCTCGCCCGGTCCTTGGCCTTCACCCTGATCGGAGGTCCCCTCGCCCTGCTTCTGTGGTGGTTTGTGTGGCGCAGGCTCGACGACGAGGCAGAGCGCAGGTCCGCCGGGTGGGGCCTCTACCTCACCGCCATGTATGGGGTTTCCCTGATCATCTTCACCACCTCGCTGTTGGGGATGGCGGCGTCCCTCATAGGACGGCGGGACGGTGACTGGGCGCCGGCGCTGGCCAACGCCATCGTCTGGGCTGCCATCTGGGTGTGGCACCGCTGGATGTGGAAGCACCCCCGGAAGCCCACCGTCCACCTGGACGACGTGAGGGCCGTCGTCGGCTCAGTGTTTGGCCTGCTGCTCGGCGCCGGAGCCGGCATCGCAGCGCTCAGCGGCCTGCTCGACGTCGCTGTCCGCGGCTTCCCCCTGACGGTGACCGTTGAGCCCTGGTGGTACTCCGTGCTCCGCTCGCTCGTGTGGGCGGCGGGCGGAACCGTGGTCTGGTGGTGGCACTGGTTCAGGGAAGGCGGGCGCCGCTTCCAGACCAACCTGGTTGACAGCATCATGATCATCGTCGGGGTTTTCGCGGCCGGCATCACTGCCCTCGGCGGGGCGGGCGTGGTCCTGTTTGTGTTCCTGCGGCTGGCGTTCGACCGGGATGACCCCCTGAACGAACTGCTGGAGGCGCTGGCTCCGGCCGTGGCCGCAACACTCGTGGGGGCGCTGGTGTGGCGCTACCACCGCACCGCGTCCATCCGCCGGTCCCCCGCCACCACGCGTGCCAGCCTCCTGGTGACGTCCGCGGTTGCCCTGGCTGCTTCAGCGTCCGGGGTGGGCGTTGTGGTGAACGCACTGCTGGCAGCCGCCGTTTCCCCGCTGGCGGGTGGGGCTACGCGCACCTTGCTCCTTGGCGGTATCAGTTCCCTCCTGGTGGGCGGGCCGGTCTGGTGGCTGGCGTGGAAGCCCAGGAGCCAGCCTCAGTCTGCCGATGCCATCCCGCCCGGACGCCGCGTGTACCTCATCGCATTCTTTGGCGTCAGCGCCGTGGTGGCACTCATTACGCTCCTGGTGATCGGCTACCGGGTCTTCGAGTTCCTGCTCGGGGACGTCACAGGCGGCAGCCTCCTGGACCGCATCCGTGCACCGTTCGGGCTCCTGGTGGCTGCCGCCCTTGTGGCCGGGTACCACTTCGCCCTGTGGCGGCACGACCGCGCCCTCCTCGCGGCCGCCCAGCCGGCCAGGAAACGGACCATCGAGCAGCTCACCCTGGTCATGGGGCAGCACCCGGACCCGGACGCCTTGGCACGGGGCATTGCTGACGCCACGGGCGCTGCCAGGGTCACCGTCTGGGTACGGGCGGACGACGGCGGCCCGGTCCTTCCGGCGGCCGGTGCAGATTCGGTGGGGGCAGCTTTTCAAGCGCCGGCTGAAACGGTGGGCCAGGTGGCGGCCGCCCTGGACGGAGTCACGGCGCAGCACGTACTGGTACTTGTGGGGCACGGCACGCTGGAAGTCATCCCCCTGCACAGCCCGCCAAAATAGCGGGCGTTTTTGTCCAGATCTGCAGGCTTCAGCGGCGGCACTTATCCCTGCCTATCTGGACAAAAACTCTAGGCGGAGGCTGGGTGGTTTTCGCCGAAGCTCAGCAGCACTTTCCCGGACTCGGCCGAATTGCGCGCCACGCTGAAGGCTTCCAGGGCCTCCCCGACCGGGAATTCGTGCGTGATGACGGGATCGATCTGCAGTGAACCGTCTGCCAGGGCAGCGATAACGTCGTCGATCTCGTCATTGAAGCGGAACGAACCCTTGAGCTCCAGCTCCCGGGTGATGGCCAGGGAGATCAGTACCGGCTGCGGACCCGTGGGCAGCAGCCCCACCATCACTACGGTCCCGCCGCGGGCAGCGCCCCGGATGGCGGAGGCGAGTCCGTGGTGGTTACCGGAGGATTCAATGACAACGTCGGCCTCGACGGCGGCGATCGCCTCGGCATCACCGGCGGCGAGCAACTGGTGCGCGCCGACGGCCTTGGCGATGTCCAGCGGCTTGTCATGCATGTCGACGGCGGTAATCCGGCTCGCGCCGGCGCGTTTCAGGACCGCCACGGCCAGGGCGCCGATGGGGCCGCTGCCGATCACCAGCGCGGTCTTGCCGGCAACGTTCCCCGCCCTCGCCACGGCGTGCCACGCCACGGCTGCGGGCTCGATCAGGGCAGCGGTGCGCAGGTTGATGCCGTCCGGCAGCGTCCGGAGCATCCGCGTGGGGAGGTTCACGTACCGGCTGAAGGCGCCGTCTTTGTGCGGGAACCGCGCGGCGCTGCCCAGGTAGGTGCAGCCCGGCGAAAGGTTGGGCCTGTCCGCCGGATACCGTGCGGCACCGGGGCCGGGTGTTGCCGGGTGGACTGCCACCGGAGTTCCGGCGGCGGGTCCCGTTCCGTCTGCTGCTGCCCGGACCACGGTCCCCGAAATCTCGTGCCCGAGCACCAGGGGCGCCTTCAGGATCGATTCACCGGCGGCCCCATGCAGCCAATAGTGCAGGTCAGAACCACAAATACCGCCGTAGTGGACTTCGATGACGGCCTCGTCCGGCGCGGGGGCGGCGAGGGGCACCTCGTCGATCCGGAGATCATTGGCGGCATGGGCCACCACTGCCGGGCCGGAAATAGGGAGGGCTGTATCCAGCGGCATCAGACCACCACCGTCATGCCGCCGTCGACGAAGATGGTCTGTCCGTTGACGAAGTCCGATCCCCGGGACGCCAGCCAGACTGCGGGTCCGGCAAGGTCCTGCACTGTCCCCCACCGGTTGGCCGGGGTCCGGCCAAGGATCCAGGAGTTGAACTGCTCATCGTCCACCAGGTTCTGGGTCATCTCCGTATGGATGTATCCCGGCGCAATCCCGTTGATCTGCAGCCCGGACGCCGCCCACTCAGCCGTCATGGCCCGGGTCAGGTTCCGCAGCCCGCCCTTCGCCGCGATGTAGGGGGCAATGGTGGGGCGGGCAAGGTCTGTCTGCACGGAACAGATGTTGATGATCTTGCCGTGGCCGCGCGGGATCATGAAGCGCGCGGCCTCGCGTCCCACCAGGAAGGCGCTGGTCAGGTCCGTGGAAATCACCCGTTCCCAGTCCTTCACGTCCAGGTCCAGCATGGGCACCCGGTGCTGGATGCCCGCGTTGTTCACCAGGACCTCCAGCGGCCCCACGTGCTCCTCCACCCAGGCAACCCCGCGGGCAGCCCCGTCGTCGCTCGTCACATCAAACGCGACGCTGTGCACCCGCCCGGGGGCAAAGTCGGCAGCCATCGCGGCTGCGGCATCCTTGAGCCGCTCCTCGTTAAGCCCGTTCAGCACCACGGTGGCACCGGCGTCGGCCAGTGCGCGGGCCAGCGCGTTGCCGATCCCACGGCTGGAACCGGTGACCAGCGCAACCCGCCCGGTCAGGTCAAAAAGTGAACTCATGCGAAGGGACCTGCCTGCACCAGGTTGGCCGGGGACTGGCCCGCGGCGAGCGCCTCGAGCTGCTTGCGGAGGAGCTTGAGAATCCGCGGCTGGAACGCCGAGGCGTTGCCTCCCACGTGGGGAGTGATGAGGGCGTTGGGCGTGGACCACAGCGGATGGTCCTGCGGCAGGGGCTCGGGATCGACGACGTCAATGGCGCACTGCAGGCGCCCCGAGAGAACCTCCTTGGTCAAGGCGCCAGTGTCCACGACGGAGCCGCGGCCCACGTTCACCACCAGGGCGCCGTCCGGGAGTGCGGCCAGGACCTCTTCGCCGATCAGCTGGTGGGTGTGCCGGTTCAGGGGCAGCACCGACACCAGGACGTCGTGCGTGGCCGCGAGCGCGGGAAGTTCCGACGACGCGTGGACCTGGCCGTGTTCATCGGTGCGGGCTGAGCTGCCCACCCGGGTGACGGTGACTTCGAACGGCTCAAGGCGGCGGGCGATCTCCTGCCCGATTCCGCCGACGCCCACCAGCAGGACCCGCCGGTCCGCCAGTGACTGGCGGCGCTCAGGCCGCCACAGGCCGTACTGCTGGTCCCGGACCGCCTGGTCGATGCCGCGCAGCTTGGCCAGGATGAGCCCGATGGCGAGCTCCGCCGTCGCCGCCGCGTGGACTCCGGAGGCGTTCGCCACACCTGCTGCCGGACCGGCGGCCTCTATCACGCCGTCGTAGCCGGTGGACTGGGTCTGGACATACTTCAGGCCGGGTACCTTGGCGAGGGATCCCAGGACAGCGCCGGCGTTGATGTACGGAAGGATGACGCCGTCGATCTCAGCCAGCGTCCCGCCGTCTGGATCCGCCTCCAGGTCCCAGACCACCCCCTGCAGCCCTTCGGGAAGGGGCGAGAGATCGTCGAGGAGCTGCTGGTCGGGGAAGCTGACGGTACGGACTGTTTGCATCGGAAATCCTGTCGGTCCTATGGGTGGAGAGGGCTGGTGGGACGGTCAGCGGCGGTCGAAAGTCAGTCCGCCGGGGACCTGGAAGGTGGGCATAAGCTCCAGCATGCCAACATTCACGTGCCGGGGTGTTTCGATGGCGTAATCCATGGCGTTGACGATGTCATCAGTGGTGAGCGATTCATAACCCTCGTAGTAGGTCTTCCATGCCTCCTCCATTGCCTCGGGGGTGCCGCCCATGTTCCGGCCGAAAATCTCAGTTTCCACCCGTCCCGGGCAGATCTCGGTGACGCGGATGCGCTTGCCCACGGTGTCGTTGCGGAGCTGCCGGGAGACCTGGTGCACCGCGGCCTTGGTGGCGTGGTACACCGTGTGGCCGTAGAAGTTGTAGGTCCCGGCGATCGAGCTGACGTTGATGACGTGCCCCAGGTCGCGTTCCACCATGCCGGGCAGGACCAGCCGGGTGAGCTGGAGCAGGCCGCGGAGGTTGACGTCCACCAGCTCGTCGATGTCGGCCTCGCTGGAGTCCAGGATGTTGCCGGGCCGGGAGACGCCGGCGCAGTTCACCAGGACATCGACCTGGAGGTCCCCGACGGCGGCAGCCAGCGCAGCGGTGTCCGTCAGGTCCACCGCGTGCGGCACCGCGCCGGTCTTGTCCGCGAGTTCCTTCAGGCGGTCCTCGTTTCGGGCCAGGGCGTGGACGGTGAGTCCGCGCTTGGCCAGGCGTTCGGCGATCGCGGCGCCCATGCCGGTGGAGGCACCGGTGACCAGGGCCGTTGAGTAGTCGGAAAAAGACATGGAGGTCTCCTAGGAAGGTGCAGCACAGTGCTGCCCGGGTAGTGGAAAATCGGAAAGATGGAGAGTCAGGCGTCGCGGAGCGGCAGGTGCGCCCGGTCCTTGACCGTGCTGACGGCGGCGAGGGTTCCCAGCGCGGTGATGACGGCATAGAACGCAGGCATGTAGATGTTGCCGGTGCTGCTGATCAGCCAGGTCATCAGCAGCGGCGCGGTGCCGCCGAAGAGTGCCGAGGAGATGTTGTAGCCCAAGCCGTACGCGGAATACCGCACGCGGGTGGGAAAGAGTTCCACGATCAGGATGTGGATGACCGCGGTGTGCCCGGCAAAGACCACGGCCATGATCGAGGCGCCGAGGATGGCCAGCGCCATGTCGCCGGTGGCGATCAGCGCGTAGGAGGGGATGCCCAGGATGGCCATGGCGATGGCGGCGCCGGCGATGACCTTCTTGCGGCCGATGCGGTCCGAGAGGGCGCCCATGAAGGGAATGGCGATGCAGATGACCACCAGGCTGCAGGCGGTGACCAGGAGGGCCTCGCCGATGGTGAAGTTCAGCTGCTTGCCCTTGAGGAAGGTGGGCATGTAGGAGAACAGGACATAGTAGCCGGAGCCGTTCATCAGCGGAATGAAGAGTGCCAGCAGCATGGCGCGGCGGTGCTCGGCGGAGGCAAAGGCTTCCTTTAGGGGGTTGGCGGACAGCCCGCCCTCTTCCTTGAGTTTTTCGAAGTTGGGGGTGTCGCTGATGGCCTTGCGGATATACCAGCCAATGACGCCCATGGGGATGGCAACCAGGAACGGAATGCGCCAGGCGAACGCGCCGAACCCGCCGCCGTCGATAGCTGCCTGGGTGAGCCATGGGGACATGGCGTAGGCAACGAGCGTGCCGGTGAGGAGCGCCGCGAAGGATGCAATCTGCGCGTAGGACGTGATGATGCCGCGCTTGCCTTCGGGGGCGTGCTCGGCCAGGAACGTCATGGCGCCGGCTGCTTCACCGCCCACGGAGAAGCCCTGCAGCAGCCGGAGCAGCACCAGGAGGATGGGGGCGGCGATGCCGATGGCCGCATAGTCCGGGAGCAGGCCGATGCCGGCCGTCGCCACGCTGATCAGCAGGATGACGAACACCAGAAGCTTTTGCCGTCCTATCCGGTCACCCAGGTACCCGCAGACGACGGCGCCGAGGGGGCGCACGAAGAAGGAGACGGCGTAGCCGGCGAAAACAAACAGGAGGGCGTTGTCCGGGTTTCCGGGTGCCAGGAACACCAGGGCAAGCGTTCCGGCCATAAAGGCGAAGATGCCGTTGTCGTAGAGCTCCACGAAAATGCCGACGCAGCCGGCCGTGACAACCTTGCGGGTCTGCTTGCTGCTGAGCCGCTCCGGGTGCGGCGGGGCCGCATGCGTTGAAGTGGACATGGTGTTCCTTACTTAAGGGGATCGTAACAATGCTTTTCGGGGGAAGCGAGAGTCTTCAGCTTCCGGCGGCGGGTGCGAGCCGGGGCGGGCCCGGTTCAGTGCCGACGCCGAGGAGGGAGAAAACTGTACTGACGGTGGACCGGAGGTTCTCCAGTTCCCGCAGCGCTGCCCGGTGTTTCGCCGTTGCCTCCGGGACGGTGGTCCTGCGGAAGGTGATTGTGTGGCCTGGCCTGGCCTGGGCCAGGACATCGAGGGAATGGCTGGTGACCACAGCCAGGACGGGGTAGCCCGCGGTGACTCCGCGCCCGCGGTGCAGCACCAGGAGTTCGTCCCGGGAGGGCACTTCGATGGCTCCCACCGGGACGCCGCGGGAGAGTACCTCGGCGGTGGACTGACGTTCCGGAAGTGCCCCTCCCAGCCTCAGTCCGATGTGGTTGCTCCGGCCGCTGACGGTGTACTCGGTGCTGTAGAGCAGGTCCGAGGTCCCGCCGAATTCGTCCACATCGGGGCCGTCCGTCACTTCCACCACTGCGGTGCTGTGGAACTCCGGGCGGGTCAGGCCCAGGCGGAAGAGCGGCAGGTCGAAGTACGGCTGCCGGATGGGCGGGACGCTCTTGAAGGTCCTCAATTCCGTGCCTTCCGTGAGCCTAAGCCCGAATCCCACCACGGTGTCCGGCGCGCAGCTGCCCAGGAGGACCGGCGCGTGCACAGAGCCGTGGACCGCTACGTAAGCCCGGAGGCCGCCGTCGATCCGGCGTAGTGCCACTGTCTCCCCCGCCCGCACGGATACCGGCTCCCACTGCTGGCACTCGCGCCCGCCCACCGTGAGGTGCAGGGGCGTTCCCGTGACGGCGATCAGGATGTCCGTGGTGGCACGCATCCGGAAGTCCAGTGCAGTGATTTCCAGGAGCGGGGAGTTGTCCGCATTCCCGGCGAGGATGTTCGCCGCCCGTGCCGAGAACTGGTCCAGCGCGCCGTTCACGGGCAGCCCGAACCTGGGCCCCCGGAAGCGGCCAAGGTCCGTGACCACGGAGTTGCCGGGCTGCTGGATGACCAGGGATCCGTTCATCGTGCTGCCTCCAGTTTCCGGCCGGCGTAGATGGCGAAGTCTTCCGGCGGGATCCGGTGGAACCGCAGCAGGTCGCCGGGGACGTAGGGAACCAGGGGTTCGGCCGTTGCGTCGAGGACGGTGAGCGGGGTTTGGCCGATGACGCACCATCCGCCCGGTGCGGCCGCGGGGGCGATCACTGCCTGGCGGCCGGCCACGGACACCGCCCCGGCGGGGACGGAGAGTCGAGGGTCCTTGAGGCGCGGGACCGGCAGCGGGAAGTCGGGGCCGTCCATCATGGGCGAACCGGCGGGTGCGCCAAGGCAGCGGATCACGTAGGCCTTGGCCGTGTGCAGCTCAATGATTTCCTCGACGGAAAGCTGCTGCTGTCCAGCCACCCGTTCCAGGTCGGGCCCGTACTCTCCCCCGTAGGCCACCGGGACGATGAACTCGCGGGGGGCGCGGGCGGGGGCGCCGGTGAATTCGAGCTGGCGCAGGCCCAGCAGCACGAAGGCCTTCACCTGGCGGGCGGAGGTGACGCCGGGGTCGAACTCCACGAGCAGCGAGTCATACGTCGGCACCGCGCCGTGGACGCCGTCGGCCCCGGCGGCGTCCAGCCACCCGGCAAGGGCATGGACGGTGGCCCAGTTGGCTTCCCGGTCCGCTGACGATGCGACGACGCGCAGGGCAGCGTCCCCGGATTCGAAGACCTCCACCGGAGGCAGGGCTGGCGTGGAAGTGGCGGGCATGTCAGGCGGCTTCCACTTTGGCGGCCAGGACCCGGGTGAGCGGGGCGATGGTCACGCCGGCGCGCTCCAGTTCCGCGCGGACCTGCCGTGCCAGCTGGACCGCCCCGGGGGTGTCCCCGTGCAGGAGGATGGTGTCCGCGACGATCGGCAGGTCGGTTCCGGCGACGGTCTCGATCAGGCCCTCGCAGACCATCCGGATGGTGCGCTCCACGATGGCGGAGGGATCGTGGATGACGGCGCCGGCGCGGCTCCGCGGCACCAGGGTGCCGTCCGCCTCGTAGGCGCGGTCTGCGATGCCCACGATGCCCACGGGCAGCTGGCGCGCTTTTGCGGCGTCTGCAAGCTCGCCGTCCTGGGCCAGGACAATGAGGTCCGGGCTGATCCGGGCGGCGGCGTCCGCAACGGCCTGGGCGTAGTCGGGGCGGGTGGCTACAAGGTTGCCGAGGCGGCCGTGCGGTGCGAGGTGTACGACGGCGGCGCCATGGTAGGCGGCGAAGGCGCTGAGGGCTCCGAACTGGTACAGGACGTCGTTGCGGACTTCGTCATCGGTGAGGTCCATGGCGCGCCGGCCGAAGCCGCGCAGGTCCGGGAAGCTGGGGTGCGCGCCGATGCTGACACCGCGGCGCACGCACTCGGCCACAGTGGCATTCATGATGTCCGGGTCCCCTGCATGGAAGCCGCAGGCGATGTTGGCGCTGGACACCACTTCCAGGAGGGCCGCGTCGTCGCCCATGGAGTACGTGCCGAAACCTTCTCCGAGATCTGCAACGAGATCAACGATGGGTCCCATGTGAGCCCTCCTTGGGGTGGTGGCGCGGCGCTGGCCAGGGGAAGCGGCAGCTGCCGGAAGCGGATTCTGTGGACCAGCCGGAGGTGGCTTGGGTCCGGGCCCGGTTTACCGGGCTTGTAGAAAAAGTCTGGCACCGGGACTTTGATCACACAAAGACGTAATCGGTGTCACGGGATAGGTGCCGGTTATGACCTGTGCATCTTGTGGACGGCCTCCTGCCCGGCCCGCTGGTGCGGACCGGGCAGGATTGTTTTGTAGGCGCTCGTGGAACAGGAAGACTCAGCGCAGGGCTTTGCGCAGTCCCATGACGCGCTCCACCACCACCACCACGGCAAGCGAAATGAGGATGAGGATCACGGAGAGGGCCGCGACGGCGGCGTCCGCGGAGTTTTCCACGTACCTCAGCACCTGCACGGGGAGGGTTGGCAGCCCTGATTCGGCCACGAACAATGAGATGACGGCTTCGTCGAAGGAGACGATGAAGGCGATGACGCCGCCGGCGATCACGCCCGGCTGGATGATGGGAAGGGTCACGCGGCGGAACACCGTCCAGGAGTCAGCGCCCAGGATGCGGGCGGCCGCCTCGCAGGACGTGTCCGTGGTGGCCAGGCTCATCAGGGTGGTCCTGATGACGAACGGGATGGTGATGGCCACGTGGCCGATGATGATGCCGGCGTAGGTGTTGTTCAATTTCAGCGGGCCGAAGAGCAGCACCATGCCCAGCGCCAGGACGATGCTGGGGATCAGCAGCGGCGAGAGGAAGAACGACTGCACGGCGGCCTTGGCTTTGAACTCGAAGCGGTCAAGCGCCAGCGCCGCCGGAACCCCCAGCACCAGGACAATGAGCGTGACGATGACGGCCACGATCAGGCTGACCTTCATGCCCTCCATGAACGTGCTTTCCTGCGGAAGCATCTCGTACCACTTCAGGGTCAGCCCCTCCGGCGGGAAGGACAGGTACTGGTTGGACGCAAAGGACACCACGAACACGATCAGCAGCGGTGCCAGCAGGAACAGGTACAACAGGAACACCAGCGCCCCGAAGGCGGGTTTGGCGGGGTTGAAGCGCGGCTTGAAGACTTTGGCGCTGCTTGCGTTGGCACTGCTCACGGTCAGCCTCCGATTTTCTTGGTGACGCGCTGGTAGACGGCGATGATCAGGCCGAAGAGCACCAGCAGGATGACGGACAGGGCGGCGGCAAACGGCCAGTTGAGCAGGCCGGTGGTCTGGTCGTAGATCTCGGTGGCCAGCACCTGCACGCTGCCGCCGCCCAGGAGCCGCGGGGTGATGAAGGTGCTGATGGAGAGGACGAAGACCAAAAGGAACGCCGTCAGGAGGCCGGGAAGGCACAGCGGCAGCGTCACCCGGGTGAACACTTTGAACTTGCTGGCTCCGAGGGAACCGGCCGCCTCCTCCAGCTGGGGGCTTAGCCTGCCGAACCCGGAGATCATGGCGAGGATCGCGTACGGCATGAAGATTTCCACCAGGCCGATGGTCACGCCGGTCATGTTGTTGGTGAGCTTCAAGGGTGTGTCGATCAGGCCCAGGCCGCCGAGCGAGGAGTTGATCAGGCCGTTGGTTCCCAGGATGACCATCCACCCGTAGGTGCGGACCACGGCGGAGGTGAGCAGCGGGGCGATGGCAATGGCGATGAGCAGGCCGCGCCATTTGCTGGTACTCCGTGCAAGGAAGAGGGCCACCGGGTAGGACACTATGACGCAGAGGATGCCGACGGTGACGCCCATCTGGAAAGTGTCCAGCGTGACCCGCCAGTAGTAGGGGTCGGTGAGGGGCTGGATGTAGGTGTCCAGGGTGAACGTCTCAACGATGACACCGTCCGGTGCGCCCTGGTTGAAGGACATCCGGACCATGTACGCCAGCGGGAAAACGAAGCTGACCAGCAGGCCGAGCAGGCCCGGAAGCAGCAGCGCCAGGTAGGTGCGCCGGTTGCGCCGCTCGGTAGCCCGTTCGAGCTGCCCCTCGTCATGGGCTTTGGGCCGTTCCGGCGCGGCGGGGGCTTCCAGGACCGTCATGCTGCCAGCCTCTCCGGCTGGACGGCTGCCGGGAGGAGGTAGGCGTCGTCGGCCGCCCAGGAGAGGTAGGCGGCGTCTCCGATGCGGGGCAGGTCGCCGCTGCTGGTCAGCATCTGCGCGTGCAGCTGCTGGTCCCCGATGCGGACCGTGACGTCCAGGGCGTCACCGGTGTAGCTGACCCGTTCAATGGTGCCGGCGAGTGGTGCCTGCGCTGCGCCGGGGTGCAGGGACACATTGAGCCGGTGCGGGCGGATGACCAGCTCGTGGCTGCTGCCTGACAGGCCGGCGGACCCGATGGCGCCGAACTGGCCCAGGCCGTCCACGTCCACCTTGTAGTAGCTTTCGCCTGCAAGGTTGGCCCGTCCCGTTTCCGCGCCGATGCGGGCGGTCAGGAAGTTGGCCTGGCCAATGAAGTTGGCGACGAAATGCGTGCGGGGCCGCTCGTACACCTCGGTGGGCGAGCCGAACTGTTCGATCAGGCCGCCGTTCATCACGGCGATCCGGTCGGCCATGTCCAGTGCCTCGTCCTGGTCGTGCGTGACGAAGAGCGTGGTTGCCCGGGTGCGCTGCTGGATGGACCGGATTTCGGTGCGCATGGTTTCGCGGAGTTTGGCATCCAGGTTGGACAGGGGTTCATCCAGGAGGAGCAGGGTGGGCTCCACCACCAGGGCGCGGGCCAGGGCGATCCGCTGTTGCTGGCCGCCGGACAGTTCCTTGGTCTGGCGCTTGCCGAGGTGGCCGAGCTGGACCATGTCCAGGGCGGCCGCCACCCGTGCCTTCTGCTCGGACCTGGGTGTCTGGCGCATTTCCAGGCCGAACGCCACGTTCTGTTCCACGTTCATGTGGGGGAACAGGGCATAGGACTGGAACACCATGCCCATGCCTCGCTTGTTCACCGGAGTGTGGGTGATTTCCTTGCCGTCCACCACGATGGAGCCGGCGGTGGGGTCCATGAGGCCGGCAACCATCCGGAGGGTGGTGGTCTTGCCGCAGCCGGACGGGCCGAGGAGTGCCACCAGGTGCCCCTCCTCAACTTCCATGTTCAGGCGGTCGACGGCGGGGTCCAGATCTGCTGCGTATCTTTTGGTCAGATCAACGATCGACAGTTTGGGTTCAGTCACGGTTTCAGTTCTCCTGAAGGGGAAGTTGGGGAGGGGGCGCCGGCAGGCGCTAGTTGGTGATGATCTGGCGCTTCCAGGTGTCGGTCCACTTGTCGCGGGCCGAGGACAGGAATTCGACGTCCAGCGGGACGATGTTAAGGGAGCCGTCGGTGGGAACCACGCGGTCCTTCACATCGGCGGGCAGTTCCGCATTGGTGACGGAGGGTGCGTAAAACAGTGCCTTGGCGAAGGCCGTCTGTGCCTCTGCGGACAGTGCGTAGTCAACGAAGGTCTTGGCCGCCTCCGAGTGCGGGGCGTCCTTCACCAGGTTGATGGTGTTGATCTGGTAGACAGTGCCTTCCTTGGGGAAGGTGACACCCATCTTCTTGTTGCTCTGGTCGCTGTAGAACTGGCCGCGGGCGTTCTGGCCAAGGCCAAGGACGGTCTGCCCGGTAATGACGTTCTGGTATTCGTCCGGGTTGGGTGCGAACGTCTGGACGCCAGGGGCCATTTCCTTGAGGCGGGTCACGGCGGAGTCAATGCCCTGGGTGTAGTCCTCGCCCTCCATCTTGGAGGTGATGGCGGTCAGGGACAGGCCCAGCAGGGATGGCGGGGCGTTGACGTTGATCTTGCCGGCGTAGGCCGGGTCCCAGAGGACCTTCCAGCTGTCCGGGGCCTCGGGGAACGTGGCAGTGTCGTACACCAGGCCTACGGCGTCGAGCATCGCCACGGGTCCGTACCCTTCCTTGTCCCGGAACTTTTCCGGCACGTTGGCAAGGTTCGGGACGCCGTCGGTATCAAGCTTTTCGAAAAGGCCCTGCTTGTTGCCGGTGGTGGACACGGAGTTGTCCATGATGGCGACGTCGGTGGCGGGGTTGTTCTTCTGGCCCTGGAGGGCGCTGAGCATTTCAGCGGAGGACCGCTTCGAGGCGTAGTTGATCTTGATGTCCGGGTACTTGGCCTGGAAGGGTTCGATTACTGCAGCGGTGTACTGGTCCTGCCAGACGCCCGAGTAGGCGATGAGGTTCACCTCGCCCGAGGTGGCGCTTCCGCCGCTGCCGGCTGCCTCGCTGCCGCCCCCGCAGCCGGAAAGGACCAGAACCGCTGCGGAGAGGGCGGCCACGGCCGCCATTTTGCCTTTGATAGTTGCTCGCATTTGCTGTCTCTTTCTCAAGAAGAATCCGGGCTGGTAGCGGATCCTTGGATGCTTTGAAGCTATTGAGTGCATATTTCGGATATGTAAAAGAAAACGCCTATCCCGGTAAACACCGGCTTTATGCGGAATGCGTCTGACGCCATCGTTAAATCGCATGCCTGGCCGGGGTTAGAATGAATTGCTCATGAAATAGCGTTCTGGGTTCAACCTAGTGTCAGAGATATGCATCACACAAAGACCAGTTGCGTATCCCTCCATAGCATCCGGTTATGACCTTTATGGGCTCAGGACGCCGCGAAGAGAGAAGGCGGCCATGGATACGCGGAAGCTTGCGTACTTCGTGCAGATTGTGGATTCAGGAAGCATCACCAAGGCCGCGGCAGCGCTGCATGTGGCCCAGCCGGCCCTGAGCCAGCAGGTTTCGGCGCTTGAGAACGACCTCAAGCAGCGCCTGCTGATCCGCAGCAAACAGGGGGTAAAGCCCACCGCCGCCGGGCACACGCTGTACCGGCATGCCCAGTCCATCCTGCGGCTGGTGGACCAGGCACGGCAGGACGTCGCCAAGTCCGGGGCGGCACCGTCCGGCCGCGTGTCCATTGCGATCGCGCCCTACAGCATGGCCTCAAGCCTGACGCCGCGGATCATCAGCGAGGTGGCCAGCCGGTACCCGGACATCGTCCTGCACGTCACGGAAATCTACGGCGGCGTGCTCAGCGAGGCCATCAAGAACGGCCGCCTGGACATGGCACTCATCTACGAGCCCGGCCCTATCCGCGGCGTGCAGTTCACCACGATGATCGTGGAGGACCTGCACTTCGTAGTCAACGCGGGCAGGGCAGGGGTGCAGCAGGCCGACGGCGGCATCACCCTTGAGGAGGTGGCCCGCCACGGGCTGTTCCTGCCCGAGCAGATCCACACCCTGCGCCAGGCGGTAGAGGCCGGCTTCGCCAGCAAGGGCCTGAAGCTCCGGCTGGTGGGGGAAGTGGAGTCCGTCCCCTCCCTCGCCCGGCTGCTGCGGGCCGATCTTGGCGCCACCATCATGCCCAAGTCCGCTGCTGACGCCCTGTTCCACGAGGAGGACTTCCAGGTGCTGCGCATTGTGGATCCGGCGTTGCAGTGCAAGATTGCGCTGTGCACCCCCGATCATGACCCGCTGTCCGAGGCGGCGTCCGCGGTCCTGCTCGTGGTGAAGGAAATGCTGCAGGAAATGCTCAGCAGCAAATATTCACGGTAGCTGGTCCATAGGTTCCACTTATCGCGTCACTCATCATTGGTCTTAGTATTCCCGCTCCCCCGATCCTAGAATCTAGGAAAAGCCGGACAATTCCGGCGAATTAATTCTTGTGCGGATCAATGGGAGTGCGCCGTGAAAAAGATAAACACCTTGCGGAGGAATTCGGGTAAAAGCCCGGGTTTGATGGCCAAAACCGGATTCCACTGCCCCGCCAATGGTTTCTGGCGGCCCGAGGACCGGTCCGTTGAGCTTGTGTTTGTGTTCGAAGGCAGCATCATGCCGGCCGGCGGCCGGGGGTCCACCGTCTGGTACCTGGAGGATGCGGCCTTCGGTCCGCCGGAGTATCCGCTGCCGGCGCAATAGGCCGCACGGTGGTACTGCTCCGGCCTGGACTATAGGTGCCGGAGGTACCGCTGGGGCGCATCAAGGAACGACCGCCAGCTGCCCACGAGGTCCAGCTCCTCCCAGCCACGAGGGCGTAGTCCCCACGGCCCCACTTCCAGGATCCGGGCTCCCGGAAGGGCCGCAAGAACCGGCGAGTGCGTGGACATGATCACCTGGGATTCCCCGGACGCCAGGAGGTCTTTCAGGACCCCGAGGAGACTCAGGCACCCGCTGAAGGACAATGCGGACTCCGGCTCATCGAGCACCCACAGCCCCCGCCCGCGGAATCTGTTGACTGCGAGTTCCAGGAACGACTCACCGTGGGACATGTCGTGGAAGCGGATATCGTCCCGGCCCGAGGTGCTGGGGTTTTTCTCCAGGTAGGTAAAGAAGCCATGCATGGTTTCGGCCCGCAGGAAGTACCCGCGCCTGGTGGTGCCCGCATTCCTGACAAGCTGCAGGTGATCGGCCAGCAGCGATTCACTGGCCCTGGTGCTGTGCCGCGCACCAGTTGAACCGCCTTCGGGCGACAAACCGTACGCCAGGGCTATCGCTTCCACGATCGTTGATTTCCCTGAACCGTTCTCGCCCACCAGGACGGTGGCTGGCGTCAGGTCGAGTCCATCGTCCAGTACCTGCGCCACGGGCGGCAGGACTGCCGGCCACTGCCGTCGGTCCAGGACGTTGGACGGGTCCTCTTCCAGCCGCCGGATCGGATATCTGTCGAGTGGCATGCGAACATTCTCGCAGCCGGTGCGGCGGGCAACCGCTCAGCCGCAGCCCACAGCAAGGCCGGCAACTGTGCCTGTGCTTCGCTGGATAAGCCCAGCTAGGCGGCTCTTCGCGGTTCGTGGGGAAATGGATCCCTGGAATGAGCGTCATGCCGCCGTCCTGACGGCACTTCTCAAGAGAATAACCGATTTGTAGTTGGCGGCGTTGCGGTACCCGCGGGCGGTTC
>NZ_BRCG01000031.1:0-36947 GCF_023708005.1 Pseudarthrobacter sp. NCCP-2145
GGCGTCAACCGTGACAGACACCTCCATGATCCGCCCCGGCATGCGCCCACCGCCACAGACGAAACCCCCGAGGCACGCACAACCTTCTCCCACCACGGCGCGACAGCAGCGCTGGACCGCTAGCCAGGCGGCTCAATAAGCCGGGTTCCGCTCCAGCATCTGCCCAATGATCCGGGCGCCTTCGGGGAAGGCGCCCGGATTCGTGCCCGAAAAGTTGAGCCGGATAAACGGACCCGCCGGTTCCGCTGGAAACCATTCGTCTCCGCGGGCGACGATGACGCCCGCTGTCTCGCAGTCCCGGACCAGCCGCTGCAGGTCCGTGCCGTCGGGCAGGCGCAGCCACAGGTTAAGCCCCCCTTTCGGCACCTGTTCAATGTGCGCCTGCGGAATATGTTCCCGGACGCTGGTGACCAGCAGGTCCCGGCGTGACTCCAGCTGGTGCCGCAGGCTGCGCAGGTGCGTCTGCCACCCCGGCTGCGTGACGACGTCGAGCGCTGCCGCCTGCAGAAGCCCGCTGACGTACATCGATTCCGCCGCCCTGTCAGCCAGGATGCGGTCCCTCGCCGGACCGCGTGCAATGAGTGCGGCCACCCGGATGGACGTGGAAACGCTCTTGGTCAGCGAGCGCAGGTACACAACATGCCCGGAATCGTCGCGGGAGGCCACCGGTACGGGGTGGGAGCTGATGCCAAAGTCGTGCGCCCAGTCGTCCTCCACAAGGAACGCCCCCTTGGCACGGATCACGTCAAGGACCTGGTCGCGCGTCTCCGCTGGCCACTGCGCGCCCGTGGGGTTGGCGTAGTTGGGCTGCGCGTAGAAGACCCGGGCGCCTGATTCGTCGAAGGCGCGGGCCAGCTCCCCCGGTTCCGGCCCGTCCGGTCCGCTGGGCACCGGCACAACACGGACACCAGCTTGCGCCGCCGCCAGGATGGCGCCCCAGTAAGAGGGTGACTCCATTAGCAGCGGCCGCCCCCTTCCCACCAGGGCACTGAAGATGGAGCTCAGTCCGCTCTGGCTGCCAGGGAGTACGACGACGTCGCTCGGGTTGGGCGGAGTAATCCCAGCGGGCGTCGACGCTGTGAGCTCCTGGGCGAACCACGATTGCAGCTCCGGCATCCCCGCGGCGGGAGGCCGGGACAGCGCCGCGTCTCCGCGTGCGGCCCGGGTGAGCGCTGCCCGGACCAGCCGCTCGGGCAGGAGCTCCCTGGCGGGGTAGCCCGAATGGAAGGAAATCGCGTCCTGGGGCACCTCCCGCATAGTGGAGGAGGCCGGTGGCAGTGCCGCCAGCGGGGAGCGGAGGGCCGCCGTCTGCCAGCCGTAGTCGGATGGGCGTGCCATCCGGACCGCCCGCACGAAGGTCCCGACGCCCGGCCGGCTCTCGATGAGTCCCTGCGCCGTGAGGGTCTGCAGGGCCTTCTGCACCGTGACGGGACTTGCCTGGTAGTCGGCCACGAGGGACCGGGTGGAGGGCAGTTTCGCTCCCGGCGCCGCAGTGGCCATCCAGGATTTCAGGTGCGCCACAATCCGCGAACTGCTATCGTTGTTCATGAGAGACAATAGTAGCGCTACTCCTCTGAGGCGCACCGCGTTATCCCATTCCAACTCAGCCGGATTGTGGCTCGGCTTCCTTGGAGTCGCGGCATTCTCGCTCACCGTCCCGTTCACCAAAGTGGCGGTCGCAGGCCTGGCGCCGCTGTTTATCGGATCGGGCAGGGCAGTAGTGGCGGCTGTTTTGGCCGGTGCCGCACTGGCACTCACCCGGCAGGCGCTCCCCCGCGGGACGCAATGGCTCCGTGTGGCGGTCGTCGCTGCCGGCGTCGTCATCGGCTTTCCGCTACTGACCTCCTACGCCCTGACCAGCACCGCCGCAAGCCACGGCGCCGTTGTCATCGCCCTGCTGCCTGCCGCGACGGCCACCGCTGCGGTCATTCGCGGGCGGGAACGCCCGCCCGTGGCGTTCTGGCTCGTCAGCGGTGTGGGCGCCCTTGCGGTGACCGTCTTCGCGTCCGCCCAGTCCGGCGGCCTTGGCGTCATCCTCTGGGCGGACCTGCTGCTCCTCGGTTCGGTGGCCGCCGCGGCGATCGGCTATGCGGAAGGTGGCCTGCTGGCCCGGGAACTGGGCTCCTGGCAGACCATTTCGTGGGCACTGGTCCTCGCCTCGCCGTTGATGCTGGTCCTGGCAGCCGCGTCCGCTTCCCAGCAGCCGCCGTCCGCGACTCCCGTGCAGTGGGCAGCGTTCGGGTACCTCGCCGTGGTGAGCATGTTCCTGGGATTCTTCGCCTGGTACCGCGGCCTGGCCATCGGCCCCATCGCCCGGGTCAGCCAGATCCAGCTCATCCAGCCCGTCCTCACCATCTGCTGGGCGGCGCTCCTGCTGGGTGAGGCCCTGGCCTGGTCCACGGTCCTGGGCGGGCTGGCCGTCATCCTGTGCGCCGCGGCGGCCGTCCGGGTTCGGATCAAGCCCGCCCCGGCCCCGTCCTCCGAACTTCATCCCGCAGCACTCCAGCCGGTAAAGGACTAGCCCCATGTACATTCCAGCCCACTTCGCCGCTGTCTCAGAAACCGTCCAGCACCTGCTCACCAGGCCGGGTGCGGCAAACCTGGTCACCATGACCCAGCAGGGCCTCGTGGCTACACTCCTGCCCTTTGTCTACGAGCCCGACGCCGGGGAGTTCGGCGCGCTGCAGGGGCACCTGGCGCGGAACAACACGCAGTGGTCCGCGCCCGCCGTCGGGGAGGCCCTTGCCATCATCCAGGGCGCGGACGCCTACATCTCCCCGTCCTGGTACGCCGCCAAGGCCGAGCACGGACGCGTAGTCCCCACGTGGAACTACACCACGGCGCATGTGTACGGGCGGCTGGTGATCCATGACGATCCGGCGTGGCTGGACCGGCAGGTCCGGCGTCTCACCGGGGTGCACGAGTCCGGCTTCGACCATCCCTGGGACGTGGACGACGCACCAGAGCGCTTCATCTCCGGGCAGTTGCGGGCAATTGTTGGCGTGGAACTGGTCATCACCCGGATCGAGGCGAAGGCCAAGCTGAGCCAGAACCGGCCGGAAGCGGACGTGGATGGCGTGCTGGCCGGCCTGGTAGCCCGGGGCCAGCCACAGGCCGCGGCGGATGTAGAGCGCGCCCGCTGACGCAAATGCGTGACGTTTGGACTTCCCAAGGAGCCTGGCCCCGACAACACGCGGGCTCCGCCTCTGGCAAACCCCAAAAGCCACGCATTTCCGTTGCATCCGGCCGGCAGCGGACCTCAGGAGCCCTTGACCAGCTCCTCGCTCTGCTCCCACAGGCGGCGGGCCAGCTCGGCGTCGTAGGCCTGGGGGTTGGCCTTGGCCAGGGCACGCTTGTAGTAATACGCCCCGGAAATCCAGTCCTTGCCCGCAGTGCCGTTGACCAGCCACAGGAGGGTGTCGGCACCCTGGTCCGGGGTCAGCATGAAGCGGTTCAGCAGGGTCTTGTAGGCGTGCCGGAACGGGCTGGTGGAGTCCGCCGCGAAGTTGGTGCGCACAACGCCCGGGTGGAACGCCGCCGTCGTGATTCCCTGCCCACCAAAGCGGCGGTGCAGCTCGGACGTGAAGAGAATGTTGGCGAGCTTGCCGGTGCCGTAGGCGCGGTTGGTGGAGTAGCCGTGCTCGGCGTTGAGGTCGAACAGGTCCAGCTTGCCGAAGCTGTTGGCGCCGCTGGACGTGTTGATCACCTTGGCGTTGCTGGCAGCGAGGGTTTCCATCAGCAGCGTGGTGAGGAGGAACGGGGCCAGGTGGTTGATCTGGAACGTTGCCTCGTTGCCGTCCACGGTGAGGGTGCGCTTGCCCATGATGCCGCCGGCGTTGTTGGCCAGGACGTCGATGCGCGGGTAGTCGGACTCCAGCTGGGCGGCCAGGGTGCGGACCTGCGCGAGCTCGGAGAAGTCGCTGACAAAGTAGTCGGCGTCCAGCTCCTTGGCAATGGCCCGCGTCTTTTCCTCCGAGCGGCCGACGACGATCACCTGGTCCCCTGCCCTGGCCAGGGTACGCGCGGCTGCTGCGCCGATGCCGTCGCTGGCGCCGGTGATCACGATGGTGCGAGGGGTCAAGGGGTGTCCTTCGGTTGGGGAACGTCCGGCGCCCGGCGTGGGCGCGCTGCCTACCGGCACAACGACGGCGGACCGGCGGGTGTTCCCCGGCACACCCCGCAGGGCATATCCTGCACACACCAGCCGTCCGATCCCAGGGGGAAGCAATGGAGATGCCCAAAGCGACGGAGGCTGACAAGGAGCGTTTCCGGTCGCTGGTTCCGGACGTCCCGGAGGTGTCGGTGAAGCCGATGTTCGGGAACCTCGGCGCGTTCGTCAACGGCAACATGTTCGCCGGGCTTTTCGGGCCCACCATCGGCATCCGGCTCTCCAGTGGGGACAGGCAGCAGCTCGAAAGCGGCGAGCGGACCGTCCCGTTCGGCCCGGCGGACCGGCCGATGCGCGAGTATACCGGCCTGCCGGAGATCTGGAATGAGGAAGGCGACGGCGATGATGCCCGCGCCAGGGCATGGATCCGCAAAGCGTATGAACATGTGGCGGGACTGCCCCCGAAAGCGCCCAAGAGCCGTACCGCAGGCAGGTAGCCCTGCACTAAAGCCCCACACCACAAACCCCGGCCTGGCTGCGGTGCGCCAGCGGCGAAGTTGCGCCGTCACCCGAACGCCTGGAAGCCCCGGAACCATGCCAGGTAGCCGGGGCCGCAATTACTAAGTAAGCTTATCAACATGGCTTTTGCAACTACAGAGTGCGTGGACCCCGGAAACGCGTCTCATGGGAGGTGGACGCAATCGACAAAGAGGTGAAGCGGCGGCTCGAACTCGCCGCCACGATCGGCTTGGATCCACAAAAGCTTTGGCCGTCCTACTTCGGCAGGTCCCCCTGTTCCGCGTTCGAACTGGACGCCTACCTACATGAAGCACTGGCCCTGCCCGCGATCGAACGCGGGCCTGATGCGGCGAAGGACCTCCCGGCAGAACAGACCCGGGCACGGCCGGCGGGCCGGGAACCGGCCCGCCGCCAGCCTGACAAAGAAGACGCGCTTGCCGCCCTGGGGGCCGCCGGCAAATCCCTGCTTTCCCCGGAACGGGCCGAGGCCGAACGCCTGAAGTCGCTGCACGAGACGGACCTTCTGTACACCGGTCCGGAGGAAGTGTACGACCGCGTTGTTGCTGCCGCCTGGAAGTTCTTCGGCGTGGGTGCAGCGTCGCTGTCCCTGATCGCCGAGGATGCCCAGTTCTTCAAGTCGGCCGTCGGGCCGTTGCGCGAGGAGGCTCCCCGCATCTTCGCGCTCTGCACGGAAACGGTGGAGCGGAACGCGATGCTGGTCATCAATGACACGCTGTCCGATGACAGGTTTGCTTCGAATCCGCTGGTCACCGGCGAGCCCTATATCCGCTTCTACGCCGGCTACCCCCTGCACGGGCCGCGGGGCTGGAACATTGGGACGCTCTGCGTCATCGACCAGCAGCCCAGGTCCTTCTCCCCGTCCGATCAGCAGGTGCTGCGCACGCTCGCCGCCGTGGTCCAGAAGGACATCGACGCCCGCACGTAGCACCGGCCGCCATCCAGCCCGCCCCACGGCTCCATCCCGGCCGTGCGGTCAGGCCCAAAGAGACTCCGGGTACGACGACGGCGGGGCGGCCAGCATTCCTGCTGCCCGCCCCGCCGCTGTTGTCCACTCAGCCGTGGCTGGGGAGGGCGCTAGCCCGCCACTCCGGCCACCAGGAAGATCACGGCCGCGATGGCGAAGCCCATCACACCGATGAGGGTTTCCATAACGGTCCAGGTCTTCAGCGTGGTCTTGACGTCCATGCCGAAGAAGCGGCCCACCAGCCAGAAGCCGGAGTCGTTCACGTGGGAGACCACCACGGAGCCGGCGGCCACGGCGATTACCATGGCGGCCACCTGCATGCCGTTCAGTCCGGCCAGGGCCACAGCCGGAGCGATCAGGCCTGCGGTGGTGGTCAGTGCAACGGTTGCTGATCCCTGGGCGATGCGCAGGATGCTGGAGATCAGGAAGCCTGCGAGGATCAGCGGAATGCCCAGGTCGCCCAGGACATCGGCGAGTGCCTGGCCGATGCCGGAGGTGCGCAGGACGCCGCCGAACATGCCGCCGGCGCCGGTGATCAAGATGACGGAGCAGACCGGGCCGAGCGAGGATTCGAGGAGCTTCTCGAGGGCTCCGGCGTCCTTGCCGCGCTTGGTGCCCAGAACGAACAGGGCCACCAGCACCGAGATCAGCAGCGCCACCGGGGTCTCACCCAGGGTCCGGAGGACCTGGTACCACTGCTCGTCCTTGACGCCTTCGGCGAGCACACCGGATGAGGCTAGGGTGTTCAGCCCGGTGTTCATGAAGATCAGGAGCAGCGGCAGGAGCAGCAGGCCCACCACGGTGCGGAAGCGCGGCGGGTGTGATTCCGCCTCGGCGGAGGCGTGGCCCAGGATTTCCGGTACGGGCAGGACCAGCTTCTTGCCGGTGTAGAGGCCGAAGAGGTAGGCGGTGACGTACCAGGTGGGGATGGCGACGAGAAGGCCGGCGATGGTGACCAGGCCGATGTTGGCGTCGAAGAACGCAGATGCGGAGACTGGGCCCGGGTGCGGGGGCAGGAAGATGTGCATCACGGAGAACGCGCCGGCGGCGGGCAGGCCGTAGCGGAGCACTCCCCCGCCCAGGCGGTGGGCCACGGCGAACACGACGGGCAGCATGACCACCAGGCCGGCGTCGAAGAAGATGGGGAAGCCGAAGATCAGGGAGGCCAGGCCCAGTGCAAACGGGGCACGCTTTTCACCGAAGACACCGATGAGGTAGTCGGCCAGCACCTTGGCGCCGCCGCTGGTTTCCACGATGCGGCCGAGCATGGCGCCCAGGCCCACCAGGAGTGCCACGGTGCCGAGCGTGGTGCCGAAGCCGTTGATCAGCACAGGGACCACCTGGTTGGCCGGAATGCCGGTGGCGAAGGCGGTGGCGAGGCTGATGAGGATCAGGGCGATCAGGGCGTGCATGCGCAGCTTGATGATCAGGAACAGCAGGACGAGGATCGCTGCTCCGGCGATGAGCAGCAGGGGTCCTGCGCCCAGCGTTTGGGTCCATCCTTCGATGGTCATGGTTCTCCTTTGAAACAGTATTTGTTGGGGTTCTAGGGGTCAGGGCGCGCAGGGCGCCTGGCCGGCGGGAAGCTGCAACGCCTGCACGACGGCGGCGACCAGCTGATCAGGCGACTGCGAGATGTCGAGGCGGAGACTGCCGGCGTCGAGCTCTTCCTGGCTGAGCGGCTCGAGGGTGGCCAGCTGGCTGGGCAGCAGGGTGGGCGGCATGAAGTGGCCTTCCCTGCCCAGCATGCGCTGGCTGATCAGGTCCGCGCCGCCGTCGAGATGGAGGAAGACGACGCGGCCCTCCGCTTCGGACAGGAGCTGGCGGTAGCTTTTCTTGAGGGCGGAACACGTCAGGACGGTGCTGCAGCCGGCGTTCGCCTGGGCGGTCATCCAGGTGCGGATTTCCCGCAGCCAGGGCCAGCGGTCCTCGTCCTGGAGCGGGATGCCCTGCGTCATTTTGGTGATGTTGGCTTCGGGGTGGAACTCGTCCGCCTCGGCGCAGGCCCAGCCCAGCTGCGAGGAAAGGGCCGCCGCAAGGGTGGTTTTGCCGGATCCGGCAACGCCCATGACCACCAGGTGCGTGGGGGGATACTGCATGTCATACCTCCGGAGAAGACGTCTTTGGCTTTCGAAGAAGCTCGCTGCATGCCCTCAAAAAGTGGGCTACGCCATAAGGTATCACCTTTTCGACTAAAAGATACTATCTTTTCGTGTTACAGGTCATACCTTTGCTCTTTTCCCGGTATTCTGGGAGGGCGCTGCGGCGCAGGAGAGGCGGACAGAATGTCGACGGCGACAGATGAGGGCGCGGATGAAGCGCACGACGGCGGGGCCTCCCCCGCGATGCATGAGCGGGTCCTGGAGGCGGTAGGGGTTGCCATCGCTTCCGGCAACCTGGCCCCCGGCAGCCGGCTCACCCTTGAGGGGCTGCAGCAGGAATACGGCATATCGCGGACCGTGGCCAGGGACACCATGAAGGTCCTGGAGTCCATGAACCTGGTCTACTCGCGGCGGCGCGTGGGCATTGTGGTGCAGGACCGGTCCCTCTGGAACGTTTTTGACCCGAAGCTGGTGCGCTGGCGGCTGGCGTCAGACCGGCGCGAACTCCAGTACAGCAGCCTCACCGAGCTGCGCATCGCCGTCGAACCCATCGCCGCCGCCGGTGCGGCCCGGCGCGCCAGTGCCGCGGAACGTGCCCAGCTCGTTGCCCTCGGGGCTGAGCTGCGGCGGCTCGGTGAAGCCGGCGACCTCCAGGGGTTCCTGGCCGCTGACATCGAGTTTCACCAGCTGCTCCTGCGAAGCTGCGGGAACGAGATGTTCCAGGCGCTGGAAGGCATGGTGGCGGAAGTGCTGACCAGCCGGACCCAGCAGGGGCTCATGCCGTTCAAGCCCCGGGACGAGGCACTTCAGGCGCACGAGGACGTGGCGGCAGCTGTGGCCAATGGCGACACTGCCGTGGCGGAGTCGGCGATGCACCACATCCTGGACGAGGTGCGGGAAGCGATGGGCCTGGGCGGCTGAACGAACCCCCTTCCCGGAGGCCATGATCCTGAGTAGCCTTCAAAGTAGGGCCCATGAAGGACCTGCCGCGCCATACGGAAGATTCGGTGAGGTGGAAGATGGCCACTGCGGAACATTCAACTGAAGGGCTCGCTGCCACCGCCGCGCCGGCTGTCACGAAGCGCCGCAAGGGCAGCATGGTGGTCAACTGGATCACCACCACCGACCACAAGACCATCGGGTACATGTACCTGATCACGTCGTTTGCCTTCTTCTGCCTGGCCGGGGTGATGGCCCTGCTCATCCGCGCTGAGCTGTTCGAGCCCGGCATGCAGATCCTGCAGACCAAGGAGCAGTACAACCAGCTGTTCACGATGCACGGCATTGCGATGCTGCTCATGTTCGCCACCCCGCTTTTCGCCGGGTTTGCCAACTTCATCATGCCGCTGCAGATCGGCGCTCCGGACGTGGCCTTCCCGCGGCTCAATGCGCTGGCCTTCTGGTTCTTCCTCTTCGGCTCCACCATTGCGATGTCCGGCTTCATCACGCCCCAGGGCGCCGCGTCCTTCGGCTGGTTTGCCTACGCTCCGCTCTCCGATACCACGTTCAGTCCGGGCATCGGCGGTGACCTCTGGGTGTTCGGCCTGGCGCTGTCCGGCTTCGGGACCATCCTGGGTGCGGTCAACTTCATCACCACCATCATCTGCATGCGCGCCCCGGGACTGACCATGTGGCGGATGCCGATCTTCACCTGGAACACCCTGGTCACCTCAATCCTGGTGATCATGGCCTTCCCGCCGCTGGCAGCCGCCCTGTTCGCGCTTGGTGCGGACCGGCGCTTCGGTGCCCACATCTACGATCCGGAGAACGGCGGAGCAGTCCTCTGGCAGCACCTGTTCTGGTTCTTCGGCCACCCCGAGGTGTACATCATCGCCCTGCCGTTCTTCGGCATCGTCTCCGAGATCTTCCCGGTGTTCAGCCGCAAGCCGATCTTCGGCTACAAAGGCCTGGTCTACGCCACCATTGCCATAGCCGCACTCTCCATGACCGTCTGGGCGCACCACATGTACGTGACCGGCTCGGTGCTGCTGCCGTTCTTCGCGTTCATGACCATGCTGATCGCAGTGCCCACCGGCGTGAAGTTCTTCAACTGGATCGGCACCATGTGGGGCGGTTCCTTGACCTTCGAGACGCCCATGCTGTGGAGCATCGGCTTCCTGGTCACGTTCCTCTTCGGCGGCCTCACCGGCATCATCCTGGCCTCCCCGCCGCTGGACTTCCACGTCTCCGACACCTACTTCGTGGTGGCACACTTCCACTACGTGGTCTTCGGCACCGTGGTGTTCGCGATGTTCGCCGGGTTCTACTTCTGGTGGCCCAAGTTCACCGGCACCATGCTCAACGAGCGCCTTGGAAAGATCCATTTCTGGATGCTGTTCCTGGGCTTCCACGGCACCTTCCTGATCCAGCACTGGCTGGGCGTCATGGGCATGCCCCGCCGGTACGCCGACTACCTGGTGGAGGACAACTTCACGTGGATGAACCAGTTCTCCACCATGTCGTCCTTCCTCCTGGGAGCTTCCCTGCTCCCGTTCTTCTGGAACGTCTACATCACCTGGCGGACCGGGACGAAGGTGACCGTGGATGATCCCTGGGGCTTCGGCGCCTCGCTGGAATGGGCCACGTCCTGCCCGCCGCCCCGGCACAACTTCACGTCGCTGCCGCGGATCCGCTCGGAGCGCCCGGCACTGGACCTGCACCACCCGGAGCTCCGGGTCCGCGAGCACGACACCACGCACGGCCCGGCGGCGGCAGCACTGGGCGCTGCCGACATTGGCCAGAAGGACGTCCGCAGCCCGAGCCCGGACGAGTAGCGGAGAGGCTACACGCAGCGGGGCTGGTAGGCCGGGTCCGCCGGGCCTGAGCTCCTGCCCAGGGCGTGGGCCACGATCTGGTGGACCACGGGGTCGTTGGGTGTCTGGTCATGCTCGAAGACGTCCAACGGGCACTTGTCCTGGATGGTGATGTTGGTGACCTGCCGCGCCGGGCCGGCGAGGAACTGGCTGTTGTACGGGATCACCACTTCGTCATAGACCGTGGAGATCACGGTGTACGACGGCCCGGCCACGGTGTCACCGATGGAATTGAGCTTCTGCATGAACGGGGAGCCGGCCTGCTGGTCGGCACACGCGGCACACCCGAGCGCGGTGAAGTCCGGGTCTTCCAGGACCTCCGGCGGCGGGATGATCACGCCCTCGGTGCCGTGGTTGGAGGGGGCGATGCCGATGAGCTGGTTGACGTTCTTGGCCCCGCCGAGGAAGCCCATGTAGTAGCGGGGCATCATGCCGCCCTGGCTGTGGCCCACCAGGTTCACCTTCCTGGCGCCGGTGGCAGCCAGGACCGCGTCAACGAACGGGGCGAGTTCCTGGGCTGAGTCCGCGACGGGTGCCGTGGCGTAGACGCCGTTCGTCTCGCCGTAGTTCAGGGCAAACACGCAGTAGCCCTGGCTCTTGAGGTAGGGCGAGAGGGTGGACCAGTTCTTCACCATGCTCTCGAACGTGCCGGGCACCAGGACCACCGGATAGGGGTGTTCGGCAGTTGGCGTGCAGGACCAGTCATTAGCGCCGGGAGGGGAAATTTCGACGGCGGCCGCCTGGGCGGGTGCCACGGCCAGGGATGAGGCCAGGACAGCGGAGGCGGCAAGGGACAAGGTTCTGGTGAGCAGCGACATGGAAACCTCTTTGTTTTGTGTCAGCGGGTGCAGGGCCGGAAGCCAGGCTGTGGGCCCGGTTTCCATGCTAGGCACGCCGGGTACGGCAGCGGCGTGAACTGAACGGACGTGCGCGGCTGCGTGAGGAAGCCGCAAGCCCGCGGGATGTGGACCGCCTGGCACGCTCAGCACGTGTTGTTACTGGTCAGTAGCTAAATGGGCTGCCGTGCGCGGAGTGCCTGACCAATGCCCGGGCCTGGCCAGCGGTTCATGGCGGCTGCACAAACGTTCACATCCGGCACCGGCGCCGCCGCATCGCGGGGCGTGCTGGCACAGGCGGGTTAAACAAAAGCATGGCCGGTCAGTGACCGGCCATGCTTTCAAACTTTGAAACCCTAAGGCCCCAGTTTCTCTAAGGAATTAGAGGGACTGGATGTTTACGGCCTGGGGACCCTTGGGGCCCTGCTCGGTTTCGAAGGAGACCTTCTGGTTCTCTTCGAGTGAGCGGAAGCCGGAGGAAGCGATCGCAGAGTAGTGTGCGAAAACGTCCTGTGAGGAGTCATCGGGGGAAATGAAGCCGAAGCCCTTTTCAGCGTTAAACCATTTGACGGTACCAGTAGCCATTATTTTTGTCCTTCGTGAAGGTGGAGGGAATGTCCCGACTTTCGGGCCCTCCGGTGTGGGGTGTTCAAAACCGCTACTTCAGAAGAACGCGGACTTTCGACCGCGCGTACTGCCTGAACTACCAACTGCATAAACACAACAACAGGATCAACACTACAGGAGATTGCGCGCAGCAATTACCAACCGGCCTCCGAGGTACCCCAGTACCCTTCCACAGGCCTGTCAGGAGCAGCGGCACCAGGCGTATGGTTCTGCCATGGAACCGATGCGGGCCATCCTGCTTCCGGGCGCCGTCCTCCCCGCGCAGGAAGCGTACGGCGCTCTGATTGAAGCCCTGGGGCCGGACGTCCAGGCGGTGGCCAAGGACCTGGAGCTTTACACGGAGGACGAGCCTCCGCCCGGCTGGAGCCTGGACACAGAGGTCAGCGGCGTGCTGCGCGAGGCTGATGCCCTGGGATGGGAAACGTTCCACCTTGTGGGCTATTCCGGCGGCGGGGCTGCGGCGCTGGCCTTCGCCCCGAAACACCCCGAGCGGCTGCTCAGCCTGGCCCTGCTGGAGCCCGCCTGGGCCGGGACCTGGGACTGGAGCCCCGCCCACGCGGAGATCTGGAAAAAGTACGAACAGCTGGAGGCCCTCCCTCCGGAGCAGCTCATGCCCGCCTTCATGAGGCTGGGAGTCAAGCCCGACGTCGTCCTTCCGCCGCCACCGCCGGGTCCCCCGCCGCCGTGGATGGCTAGGCGGCCGGCCGGAATCAAGGCATTCCTGCGCACCTTCCGGAGCTACGACCTGGACCGGGAACGCCTGGCGGCGTTCCGCCCGCCCGTGTTCTGCGCCCTCGGCGGCCTGAGCAACGCGGATGACTACGGCGAGATTGCCGGCCGGCTGGCGCGGGTCTTCTTCCCGGACTTCCATCTAGAAGTCTTCCCCAAGCGCCACCACTTCGACCCGCCCCACCGGATGGAGCCCGTCAGGCTGGCGGAGATGCTGCGGCGGCACTGGGAGCAAGCGGAAGGACGCGACTGAACCTTCCCCCGGGCCACCTGGGTTGCTACACTTGCTACGGAGGTGCGCTATGGCAACAATTCCACACCGTGAACTGCGGAACGAGAGCAGCAAGATCCTCGAACGCGTGAAGAACGGGGAGACAATCGACGTCACCAACAATGGCGAAATCGCCGCTACACTCATCCCGCCGTCAGCTTCCCCCCTTGAACGGTTGCTGCTGGCAGGCCAGGTACGCCCCGCAACTGGACCCGTCGACTTCACCGCCTTGCACCGGGTCACTCTGGAATCCAGCACGGAGGAGATTCTGGACGACCTTCGCGGTGACCGTTGATCATTTACGCGGATACATCGGCAGTCCTCAAACTCGTGGTGGAGGAGCAGGAATCGCCCACCTTGGCGGCGTACCTGTCAGCAGCTTCCCAGACCCACAGCCTGGTTGCGTCCATGCTCCTCTACACAGAACTCCACTGCGCAGCGCGCCGCCGTGCGATACACGGCGAACTGGTCAATGCAGCGCTCGGCGGCATCAACCTGGTCGATCTTGTACGTTCGGACCTCATGTACGCAGCGGCTCTGCCGGGCAGGCTGCGCAGCGCGGATGCCATTCACCTGGCCACTGCTATCCGTCTGCAGGTTGACGTTCTTGTCTCGTACGACGTCGAACTCCTCACCGCAGCGGTTGATGCCGGCATCAACGTCCTGTCCCCGGGAATGCGGACCGGGCCGTAACGAGGACGTGACTCACCCCTCCTCCTCCGCAATTGTCGGCGGCTGCGTGTAGCTTGGGCACATAAGTCATTCGGCCGCCGGAAGCCCCCTGAGGACGCCTTGGATTTCTACGCCATCAACAGCCTGCGTGAGAACCACGCCGGATGGTCCCTGCTCCGGGCGCAGAACGCGCCGCTGGCCTTGTCCTTCTTCATGAAGGCCTTCACCGGGCCCAACCAGCGGGATATCGGCCGGCAGCAGCTCATCGACCACCTCGATGACGTCCTGTTCGGCCTCCGGGACGTCTACGGCGAGGACAAGTTCCCCCGGCCCGCCGGGGAGTACCTGGACGACTGGGCAGCGCCGGAAAAGGCCTGGCTGCGGAAGTATTACGTTCCCGGACAGGACGAACCGCACTACGACCTCACCCCCGCCGCCGAGGACGTGGTCCGGTGGGTGGAGAACCTTCGCGGGCGGGACTTCGTGGCCACCCAGTCCAGGCTTACCAGCATCTTCGCGGTCCTGAAGGCCCTGGTGCAGCAGTCGGAGACCGACCCCGAAGTCCGGCTCGCCGAGCTGCAGCGCCAGCGGGACGGCATCGATGCCGAGATGCAGCGGATCAGGGACGGCAACATCAGGGTGATGACCGCTCCTGAGGCACTGGACCACTTCCAGCAGCTGACCACCCTCGCCAAAGATCTGCTCTCCGATTTCCGGGAGGTGGAGCAGAACTTCCGGAAGCTGGACCGGCAGGTGCGCGAACAGATCGCCACCTGGGACGGGACCCAGGGCGAACTTTTGGAGACCATCTTCGCGAACCAGCAGGGCATCAGCAGTTCCCTCCAGGGCCGCACGTTCCAGGGTTTTTGGGACTATCTGATGTCGCCCCAGCTGCGCATCGAACTGCAGGACCTGCTGCAGCGTGCCACGGAAATCGAAGCGCTCTCCGGCGTGGAGGACCTGCACGCCGTGACAAGGCTGCACCAGGACTGGCTGCCCGCCGTCGACCAGACACAGGGCACCGTCCGCCAACTCTCCGAACAGATGCGCCGGCTCCTGGATGACAAAGTCTTCCTCGAAAACAAGCGCATCATGCGGCTGGTGCGAAGCATCGAATCCCGTGCGCTGGGCACCCGGGAGGCGCCGCCGTCGGGCGTCTTCATGGAGATCGCCGCGCAGTCGGTGGATGTCGCCCTGCCCTTCGAACGGCCGCTGTACGAGCCAAGCCGGAAGACGATGGTGGACGACGCCGTGCTGGCCGCCGATGATTCGGAGGTGGACGCCGGTGCCCTGTTCAGCCAGTTCCACGTGGACAAGGAGCGGCTGCAGGCGAATGTGGATGCCGTCCTGGCCGGCGCCGAGCAGGCCACACTCGTTGAAGTGACCCAGGCCCATCCCCTGCAGCAGGGACTCGCCGAAATCGTGGCCTACTACCAACTGGCCAGCGAATCCGAATGGGCCAGCATCCGTGACGACGTTCCGCAGCAGCTGCAGTGGAAGCTCGCCGACGGCAGCATCCGCGAAGCAACCATCGACCAGATCATTTTTGTGAGGCCGGCATGAACCCCAGTGAGACGATGGAAACCGCCCGCACGCCCGAGGAACTGCCCGGCGTCGTGACCCGTCTGTTCCGTGGCGTGCTCTACGCCGAGTCGGACGAGAAAGTGTGGCAGTCCCTCCTTACCCTGGAATCCCAGGTCCGGGACTATGTGGTGGTGCTGGGGCTGGACCTGATCCTGGACGAGTCGGAGGGCTACGCGTTCCTGCGGTCAAGGGAGGACCCTGAGGGCAACCTGCCCCGGCTGATTCCGCGCCGCCGGCTTACCTTTGACGTCAGCCTCCTGCTGGCCCTGCTGCGCGGCCGGATGCTTGAGTTCGACACCAACAGCAGCGAGCTCCGGCTCATCATGACGGAGCAGGAAATCGTGGATATGGTGGCGGTGTTCCTGCCGGACTCCAGCAACCAGGCCAAGATCCTGGACAAGCTGGGCGTCACCATAAAAAAAGTGGTTGAGCTCGGCTTCCTCCGCAGGCTCCGCGACCAGGCCGCCACCTACGAGGTGGCCAGGATCCTGAAGGCCTATGTCGACGCCCAGTGGCTGGAGGAGTTCGACGCGCGGCTCGCTGACTACCGGGCGTCCTTGGAGGAACCCTCCGGCGCTCCACCGGAAACTTCTCAGAGCACCACTGAAGGGGAACTGCCGTGACCGCCGATCTGCAGGACAGCCTGTTCAGCCTTGAGGACCCGGCGAAGGCTCCGGAAGGGTCCAGCGCGGACGACGCCGGCACTCCCCCGGGCTTCCGGCTGCACCGGTTGGAGCTGCTCAACTGGGGCACGTTCCACCAGGGCGTGCGGACGTTCCGCCTGGACGGGGCGAACAGCCTCCTGACGGGCGACATAGGTTCGGGTAAGTCAACGGTGGTGGATGCCATCACCACGCTCCTGCTGCCGGCAAACAAGATCGAATACAACAAGGCTGCGGGTGCCCAGAAGAGGGAACGCACCCTCATGTCCTACGTGCGGGGGTACCACAAGAGCACCCGCAGCACCGGCGGAGAGAACTCCAAACCTGTGTCGCTGCGCGGTACGGGAACGCTTACGGTGGTGCTCGCCGTCTTCCGCAATGCGGTGATGGACAAGTCGGTGACGCTGGCCGTCACGCTGTGGGCGGTCCAGGAGGCGGGCCAGCCCTACCGTTTCTATTCACTCGCGGAAACGGACCAGACCATCGCGGCGGATTTCGCCAACTTCGGCCAGGACCCCTTCAAACTGAAGAAGAAGCTCAAGGCAGCCGGCGCCACGGTGCACGACACCTTCGAGCCCTACGCTGCAGCATTCAAACGCCAGTTCGGGATCAGCGGGAACCAGGCCATGGAGCTCTTCCACCGGACGGTGTCCATGAAGCAGGTGGAGAACATCACCTCCTTCGTGCGCACCAACATGCTGGACGAAGACGACGTCGAGAGCCGGATCAAGAACCTGATCCACCACTTCGACGACCTCAAGAAGGCCCACGGTGCCGTGCTGCGCGCCAAGGACCAGATCGCCATGCTGGCCCCCATCCGTGAGGGCGCTGCCAGGCATGCCAAACTCACCATCGAGGACCAGGAGGCCAGGGACCAGCGGGACCAGCTGCACCCGTGGTTCACCAACCAGAAGCTGATCCTCAGCCTTGAGCATGCCGCCGAGCTGGACAGCGCCGGCCAGCGGCTCCGCGAGGACAATGCGTCCGTCACCGCCCGCATCACCGAACTCCGGCACAGTCTTAGCGCCGTTGCCGAGGACATCCGGTCAAACGGCGGCGGCCGGCTGGCGGCCATCGACGCAGAGATCGCCCGGCTCGAGCGGGAAGCCGCCGTCCAACGTACCCGGCACCAGGCCTATGCAGCCGCCGCCGCGGAGCTGGGCCTGCGGGCCCCGGAGGACCGGGTGCTGTTCGACGCCAACAGGGACGGTCTGGCGGCCGTGGAATCCGGGCTGGCGGAACAGAACAGGGACCTCCAGGAGCAGCGCACCGAGCTGACCATGACGCGCACCGTCCGGACCGCACGCGCTGCAGACCTCACAGCGGAACTCACCAGCCTCCAGTCCCGGCGGAACCTGCTGCCGCTGGACCAGGTGGGAATCCGCCGCCGGCTGTGCGAGGGAACCGGCGTGCCGGAGAAGGCGCTGCCGTTCGTCGGCGAGCTGCTGCGCCTCCGCGACGGCGAAGCCGCCTGGGAAGGCGCAGCCGAACGGACCCTCAGGGGCTTCGCCTTGTCCCTGCTGGTACCGGCCGAGCACTACGCTGCGGTCAGCAGCTGGGTGGACACAAACAACCTCAAGGGCAAGCTCGTTTACCTGAAGGTGGGTGATTCGTACTCCGCCCGGACCGCCGAACCCGGAACCCTGGCTGCCAAGATCGCCATCAAGCAGGGCACGCCGTTCCGCGACTTCCTGCTGGAGGAACTGGCCGGCCGGTTCGACTACGTCTGCTGTGACACGCTGGCCGACTTCCGGCGCTTTCCCAAAGCACTCACCGCCAACGGGCAGCTCAAGGGCGGCAGGGGACGGCATGAGAAGGATGACCGCAAGGACATCGCGGACCGGCGGAACTACGTGCTGGGCTGGGACAACCAGGAAAAGATCAACAGGTTCCTGGCCGAGCTGGAGGAGGCAAAGGGCCAGCTCCAAGTGGCTGCGACGCAGCTGGCCAACGTCGACCGCCAGCTGGGCGACCTCGGCCGGAAGAACCAGCAACTCGGCACCCTGCGCTCGGTGGCGGATTTCGGGGAGATCAGCTGGGAGCGCACAGCCCGGCGGATCGAGGAGTCCAAGGAGGAGCGGCGGGCGCTGGAGTCGGCCAGCAACATCCTCCAGGAACTTGCGGACCGGGAGGCTGCCCTGAAGGGTGACCTGCAGCGTTTCGAAGAGCGGGCCGGCAAGATCCAGCAGCGGCTCGGAGCCAATGAGAAGGACACCGAGAACCTGGCGGAGGCTATCGCCGAGTGCCGTGCCGTGCTGGCGGAGGACCCGCTGACGGACGACGCCGGCCTGCTGGCATCCGTGGCCGGCCTCGCCGCCGGGGCGCCCGGGGAAAGAATCCTCACCTATAAGAACACCGTTGCCGTGGAGAGCGCGGTGCGGCAGGAGCTGACAAAGGCCATCGATGCGCTGTCCAAGCGCCTGGCCACGGCGGAGGCCGGCACGGTGCGCCTGATGGCCGATTTTCGGAACAAGTATCCAAACGAAACCACGGAGATCGACGCGTCCCTCGATGCCGCCGGAGACTACAGCCGCCTGCTCGAGCAGCTGGAGAAGAACGATCTGCCCAAGTTCGAGGCGCACTTCAAGGAGTCCCTTAACCAGAACACCATCCACGAAGTGGTGGCGTTCAATGCGTTCCTGGACAGCCGCCGGCAGGACATCGTCAGCCGGATCAACAAGATCAACGAGTCCCTGGCCACCATTGAATACAACCGCGGCCGGCACATCCAGCTGGAGCACCAAAACACCACGGACCTGGACGTGCGGCAGTTCGGAACGGACCTGCGGGCCTGTTCGGAGGGAACCATCGGGGACGAGGACCAGTACTCCGAACAGAAGTATCTGCAGGTGGAGCGCCTGATTGAACGGTTCCGCGGGCGGGACGGCTTCACCGCCCTGGACGAGCGGTGGACCGCGAAAGTAACGGACGTGCGGAACTGGTTTACGTTCTCCGCCTCCGAGAAGTGGACCGAGACCGGAGAGGAGTTTGAGCACTTCACCGATTCCGGCGGCAAGTCCGGCGGCCAGAAGGAGAAGCTGGCCTACACCATCCTGGCTGCAGCGCTGGCGTTCCAGTTCGGGCTGGGCGCCAAGCCGTCTCCTGCCGGTGCCGGGAGGAGTGAGGGCAAGGGCCGCAGCTTCCGTTTTGTGGTGATCGACGAGGCGTTTGGGCGCGGCTCCGACGAGTCTGCACGCTACGGCCTGGAGCTGTTCCAGCGCATGAAGCTGCAGCTGCTGATTGTCACTCCCCTGCAGAAGATCCACGTGATTGAGCCGTTTGTGGCACACGTGGGCTTCGTGGCCAATACGAATGGCAATGATTCACAACTGCGGAACATGACCATCCAGGAGTACCGGGACGAGCGGGACCGGCGTGCCGGCTGACAGCTCCGCGGGCCGGGCACAGGGATGGACCACGCCTGCGGACCTTCGCACCCTGACGCTGAAGGCCTGGAGCAACGGCGCCCTCCTCCGCGAACTGCTGGATCCAAGCGGGGCCTACCCCCGCCGTCGTACTTTGAAGCGGCCGACGGCGGCGGCCCTCCTGCGTGACTACGCGGAGGCGCGCGCGTGGGCGGCCGGGTTGTTTGACGCCGCGGGTCCCTTCACCCTGGAAACTACCCAGGTGGGGCGCAACACCATCGGGGCCAATCATCTGCCGTCCGCCGTCGTTTTCGTTTCGGCACAGGATGAGATTGCGTTCGCGGGCAAGGCAGGAGATGCCGCCCGGTTCGTGGAACTGGCCGAGGGACTGGCCGGGCTGGATCCGATGTTCCGGGCCTGGGCGCTGCGGCGGCCGCTGAAGCTGCTGGACCTGGGCGCCGACGCACTCACAGCAGCACGTATTGCACTGTGGCTGCGGGACAACCCGGAGCCCGGGGTCTACGTCCGCCAACTGAGCCTACCCGGCGTGCACACCAAGTTCATCGAGGGCAACCGGACAGTGATCGACGAACTACTCGGAACCCTGTCCGCGAAAACGGCGGGCGGCGATGCCCCGGAGGCTGCCGTGGAGCAGGTGGCTGGCGTGGAGCAGGTGGCTGGCGTGGCCACTGAAGCCGGCTCCCTCCTGGGACAGCCTTCCCCGCGGACTCCCGCCGCCCGATTTGCCGCCAGGCATGGTTTCCTGCACCCTCCGGAGCTCGTGCGGTTCCGTTCACTGGATGCTGCTGTTCAGCTGCTGGGCAACGCGCGGGATGTCACGGTGACGGCTGACGCGTTCAGCACAATGAGCCTGCCGGTCACGAAAGTGCTGATCACGGAGAACCTGGTGAACTTCCTGGCCCTTCCGGAACGGCCCGGAACCTTGGCGATCTACGGCGGAGGGTACGGTTTCTCGTCGCTACGGGATGCAGCGTGGCTGCGGGACTGCGAAGTCGTGTATTGGGGCGACTTGGATACCCACGGGTTCCAGATCCTTGACCAGCTCAGGGCTGTCCACCCACATGTTGTGAGCGTGCTGATGGATGAAGCGACGCTTCTTGCGCACCGGGACGTTTGGGGCAGCGAGCCTGCACCGTCCACAGCTGCGTTGGACCGGCTGACCGCTGGCGAGGCGGCGCTCTACGAAAAACTGCAAAACGACGCACATGGACGCGCGGTCCGGCTGGAGCAGGAACTGATCCGCTGGGACTGGGCGTTGGCACGTCTTTTGGGTTGACCGGGTTTGGGTTGGCCGGATGTGGGTTGGCCGGACCTCAAAGGACTTCGGACTCTGGCGGCCGGGAGGGAACCGGCGGAGTATCGCCCTATCAGCGGTTTGCGGGCGAAAGGGCGCCGGTCGTGATGTGGGGTTACGGCTCGAACATGGGCTGGATGATGTGGCTCTGGGGCGTCCTCCTGCTGGCGGGAATCGCCCTGCTGGTGCTGGTGGCCGTGCGGTTGTCAGGCACCGGGAGGACGTCAGAACGCCATCCTGAACCGCGGCAGTTGCCGGGGCCTGAGGCCGGCCGGACCCGGGCGCAGCAGATCCTCGATGAACGCTTTGCCCGGGGTGAACTCTCCGAGGAGGAATACCGCGAGCGGCTGAGGGTCCTCGGCGAGGGCCGCTGATGCGTGCCATCAACCGGCGGAGGGCGCTGCTACTGGGAGGCCTGGGAGCGGCGGCCACGGTGGCCGGCGGAGCCGGACTCTGGTGGACGGCCACCTCCCGCTTCTCCCCCGAAGCCGGCGGTGGGCTCACCGAGCCGGAGCAGCTGCGCAGCGCTGAGGGACAACTGAAGGTCCGGCTCGAGGCTTCGCCCGTATCGGTGCCGCTCGGTGGCCTGCGGGCATCCGTCCTTGGCTACAACGGAAGCGTCCCCGGCCCCACCCTGCGGGTGCGGGGCGGGGACACACTCCAGATCGAACTGGTCAACAACCTGGGCGTCCCCACCAACCTGCACGTCCACGGCCTCCACGTCTCGCCCCAGGGCAATGGTGACAACGTCTTCGTCATGGTCCCGCCGGGCCAGTCGTTCAGTTATGAGCACCGCCTCCCCGCGGACCACCCGCCCGGAACGTACTGGTACCACCCCCACCACCACGGCATGGTGGCAGACCAGGTTTCCGCCGGCCTTTTCGGCGCCATCATCGTCGAGGAGGAGGACGCGCCAGCTGTCAGCCGGGAACGAACCCTCGTGGTTTCGGACGTCACCCTGGATGGCTCAGGCGCCTTGGCGGAGGCCTCACCAATGGACCGGATGCTCGGGCGCGAAGGCCGGCTGGTCCTGGTGAACGGCCACAGCAGCCCGGAGTTCTCCGCCCGCCCGGGCGAGCGCGAGCGGTGGCGGATCGTGAACACGTGCGTTGCCCGCTACCTGCGGCTCCGGCTGGACGGACAGCAGTGGGAGCTGCTGGGTATTGACCTGTCCCGTTTCTCCACACCGCAGGCGGTGGACGAGGTGCTGCTTGCTCCGGGCAACCGTGCCGATATTTTGGTAACAGCCACCGCCGGCGTGTCCGCCCTCAGGTCCGGCTACTACAACCGGGAAAGCATGGCAGGCATGATGGGACGGGGCGGCCGCGGCCAGGGCGCCGGTGGCACGGGGGACCTGGTGCTGGCAACGTTCTCGGTGTCCGGAACCCCGGCCACCGAGCAGCCAACCCCGCCGCCGCCGGTGCCCGCCCGGCCGGCACCGGAGGACCTGCGGACCGCGGTGGTCGCAGCCCGCCGGCAACTGACCCTCGCCACAGGGACGGGCATGGGGATGGGCATGGGAATGATGTCGTTCACCCTCAACGGGCGGACCTTCGATCCGGACCGCACGGACACCGTTGCGGCGGCGGGGACGGTGGAAGAGTGGACGCTGCTCAACCCCAGCCCCATGGACCACCCCTTCCACCTGCATGTCTGGCCGATGCAGGTTGTGGAGCAGGCAGGGACCGCCCCGGACTCGGTGACCCTGCGGGATGTGGTGAACATCCCCGCCAACGGCCAGGTGAAGGTCCGGGTCAGGTTCACGGGTTTCACCGGCCGCTCCGTGTACCACTGCCACATCCTGGACCACGAGGACCAGGGCATGATGGGAGTCATTGAGGTCCGCTGAGCCAGGCGCCAGTCCCACAGCGTTGGGTACCGCGACGACTACCGCCCGGCCGCGTAGCCCTGCCCGCCCCGGGGGTTGGCGGCAGCCTTCAGCACACCGGTCTTTGGACAGCGCACCACGGCCGACAGGCGGCCGAGGGACCAGTCCCCCGCCCGGGACACCACGTGGCCGCGCGCCTCAAGTCCGGCGATCACCACGTCCCCGAGCCTGTCCTCGACAACCGCGCCGCCCGGCGTCCAGGTGCGGGGCCAGAAGGACCCCGGGATGGACGTGGTGTGGAAGGCGGGCGCGTCGATGGCCTGCTGGGGCTCATATCCGCCCACAATCGTCCGCAGCAGGTACAGCAGCTGCCACTGGTCCTGCTGGTCGCCGCCCGGCGACCCGAGCGCCGCCACCGCCTGGCCGCTCCGGAGCACCAGCGTGGGCGTCAGCGTGGTGCGCGGCCGCTTGCCGGGGGTCAGCGTGGACGGGGCGCCGTCCTCCAGCCACGTCATCTGCAGCCGGGTTCCCAGGCAGAAGCCAAGCCCGGGGACCGCCGGGGAGGACTGCAGCCAGCCGCCGGACGGGGTGGCTGAGACCATGTTCCCCCACTGGTCCACCACGTCGATGTGGCAGGTATCGCCGCGGGTTTCCCCGGTGGGCTGCACCGTCGGCTCGCCCACGCCCGCGAACGCACCGTCCCCGCGGGCAGCGAGCGACGGCGGGAGGTACTCCGTGCGCAGCGGCGGCAGGAAGGGCGTGTGGCCGGGAACCCCGCCGGGCCGGAACGCGTGCGAGGCCTTCTCCCCGATCAGCTGCCGGCGCTCCGCGGCATACTCCCTGCCCAGCAGGTAGTCCAGGGGCACCGCGGCGTCGCCGTAGTACGCCTCGCGGTCCGCGATGGCCAGCTTCTGCGCCTCCAGGATGGTGTGCGCGCCGAGCTCGGTGGAGGGATCCAGGTGCTCGTCGTCGAACCCGTCCAGGATCGCGAGCGTCTGCAGCAGCGCCGGCCCCTGCCCCCACGGACCGGTCTTGGCAATGGTGTGGCCGCGGAACTCCAGCGTGGCGGCGGGCTCGTAGCCGGCCGAGAATCCCGCGAAGTCCGCTTCCGTGATCACGCCGGCATGGTCCGTGCCGGACGAGTGGCGGTGCGGTTCGGCCAGGAACTCAACCGCCGCCTTGGCCACCAAGCCCTCCCGCCACTCCCGCCGCGCGGCGTCGATCCGCGCTGGCCGCGGCGCTGGCGTGCCGCCGTCGGCCTCCGCATCCTTGCCGGCGGCAATGAGCCGCTCAAGGACGTCCGCGTAGGCCACGTTCTTCACGATGTCTCCCCCTGCCGGAACGTTCCCGTCCGGCATCCAGAGGGCGGCCGACGTCGGCCAGTGCTCCCTGAACAGCCCGGCAACTGAGGCGATGGTGCCGGCCACGCGGTCCAGGACGGGGTGCCCGTTCCGGGCGTAGCCGATGGCGAAGGACAGCACGTCCGCCAGGTCCCACGTGCCATGGTCGCGGAGGAGCAGCAGCCAGGCGTCGACGGCGGCGGGCACGGCAGCGGCGAGCGCACCGGCGCCGGGCACCAGTTCCAGCCTCTCGGCAAGGTAGTGCTCCCGGGTTGCCGCGGCCGGGGCGGGGCCCTGCCCCATGAGCACAACGGGTTCCGAGGGATTGCCGGCGGTGGTGAACACGCCCGTCATATCCCCGCCGGGGCCGTTCAGGTGTGGTTCGACGACGTGCAGGACGAACGCGCCGGCCACGGCGGCGTCGAACGCGTTCCCGCCCCGCTCCAGCACCGCCTGCGCCGAAGCCGTGGCCAGCCAGTGGGTGGAGGCCGTCATGCCGAACGTGCCCTGAAGGGTGGGGCGGGTGGTGAAGCTGCCTGCCGGTGTGTACGCCATGGAGTGCAATCCTAAGGACCCGGCTGGGAGGCGGCCGTGACCGCCACGCCCGCCTCCCCGGCCGGGGTCCGCTACGGATGCACCAGGATTTTGACGGCCGTGTCTTTGTGGTTGATCAGGGTGTCGAACCCCTGCTCCACCAGGTCCTCCAGGGCGATCCGGCCGGTGATGAACGGCTTGAGGTCCACCTTGCCCTCCTGCACCATCCTGATGACGGCGGGGTGGTCGCGGACGTAGGCGATGGTGCCGCGCAGGTCGATCTCCTTGAGTACTACCTTCTGCATGTCGATGGTGGCGGGCGCGCCCCAGATGGACACGTTGACCACCACTCCCCCCGGCCGGACGGCGTCGAGCATGGTGTCCAGCACCGCGTTCACGCCGGCGCACTCGAAGGCGACGTCGGCCCCGGCACCGCCGGTCAGCTCCCGCACCCGCTCCGGAACGTCCTCCTTGCTCGGGTCCAGCACGTGGTCCGCCACGCCGCTGGAGGTGGCCTTCTCCTTCCGCGCCGCGGTCAGCTCGCTGATGATCGTAGTTACCCCCATCCCTTTGAGGACGGCGGCGGTCAGGAGCCCGATGGGACCGGACCCGCCCACCAGTGCCGTACCTCCCGCCTTCACGCCGCTGCGCGCCACGGCGTGATGGGCCACGGACAGCGGCTCGATCAGCGCCGCCTCATCCAGCGGGATGTCGCCGATGGGGTGCACCCACCGTGCGTCCACCACAATCTTCTCGCTCAGCCCTCCCCCGCCGCCGGACAGTCCAATGAAGCCCATCTGCCGGCAGAGGTGGTAGCTGCCTGCCTGGCACATGTCGCAGTCCCCGTCCACAAAGTAGGGTTCGACGACGACGTTGTCCCCCTTCGCCAGGCCTGTCACCCCTTCGCCCACGTCAGAGACCGTCCCGGAGAATTCGTGTCCCAGGGTCACCGGGGATTCCTCGTGGGAGAGCGGGTGCGGGTGCCCAGGTGCCGGGCAGAAGATGGGGCCCTCGAGGTATTCGTGCAGGTCGGTGCCGCAGATGCCGCACCACGCGACGTCGATGGCCACCGCCCCGGCGCGGAGGTCCGGCTCCGGGATGTCCTCGATGCGGATGTCCTTGCGGGCGTGGAATCGTGCTGCCTTCATGATGGGTTTCTTCCTTTAGCGGGTGTGGTGGCTGGGCTGCAGTTCGTACACCGGCGTCTCCAGCCCCTCCATCCGGGCTTTGAGCTGCAGGGCCAGGTAGGACGAGTAGTGCCGGCTCTGGTGCAGGTTGCCGCCGTGGATCCAGAGGTTGGGGACGTTGGTTGGTTTCCACATATTGCGCAGCTCCCCCTCCCAGGGACCAGGGTCTTTTGGCGTGTCTGAGCCGTATCCCCAGCACTTGCCCACCCGGTCTGCGATCTCGGGAGAGACCAGGTCTGCCAGCCACCCGTTCATGGAGCCGTAGCCGGTGGCGTAGACGATCAGGTCGGCCTCCAGGTCCGTGCCGTCCGCCATCACCACGGCGTTGCCGGTGATCTTGGAAACCTGCCCTGATTTCAGTTTCACCCGGCCGTCGATGATCAGCTGGGAGGCGCCGACGTCAATGTAGTAGCCGGAGCCGCGCCGCAGGTACTTCACGAAGAGCCCGGAGCCGTCCACGCCGAAGTCCAGATCGAACCCGGCGGCCTCCAGCTGGGAGTAGAAGTCCGCGTCCCGTTCGGCCATCTGCTGGTACACGGGTACCTGGGTTTCCGGCAGGATCCGCATGGGCAGCGAGGCGAAAAGGAGGTCGGCCTTCTCGGTGGTCACCCCGTTAGCCAGAGCCTTCTCCGAGTACAGCCCGCCCAACGCAAGGTCCATCAGCGATTCACTCCGGGCGATGTGGGTGGAGGACCGCTGGACCATGGTCACGTCGGCGCCGTGCTCCCAGAGGTCCGCGCAGATATCGTGTGCGGAGTTGTTGGAGCCGATCACCACGGCTTTCTTGCCCGTCCAGTCCCCGCCGCCGGGGTGCTGGGAGGAGTGCCGCTGCTCTCCCAGGAAGCTCTCGGCACCGTCGAACGTGGGGATGCTGGGGTAGCCGGAGACGCCCAGGGCGAAGACCAACTGCTTGGGCCGCAACGTCACTGGCGACCCGTTGCGGAGGACGTTGACCGCCCATTCCTGCGTGCCGTCGTCGTACTCCGCACCCACGCACTCGGTGCCGGACCAGTAGTTCAGCTCCATGATGCGGGTGTAGTGCTCCAGCCAGTCGCCGATCTTGTCCTTGGCGGCGAAGACTGGCCAGTCATCCGGGAACTGCAGGTAAGGCAGGTGGTCGTACCAGACGGGGTCGTGCAGGTGCAGGGACTTGTAGCGGTTGCGCCAGGAGTCCCCGGGCTTCTGGTTCTTTTCGATGATGATGGTGGGCACGCCCAGCCGCCGCAGCCGCGCCGCGAGGCCAATCCCGCCCTGCCCGCCGCCGATGATCACGCAGTAGGGCTGCTCCTCGTACCCGAGCCGCGCCTCCTGCTCTTCCTTGAGCTCAAGCCAGGACCGGCGGCCGCGGGTGATTTCGTGCGCCACGCCCTGGTCGCGGCGCGGGCCCTTCTTCTCCTCGAAGCCCTTGAGTTCCTGCATGGTTGTGAGCAGCGTCCAGCATTTGCCGTCCCGCAGCCGCAGGTGGCCGTAGCCGCGGGCGGCGCCGGTTTCGAAGGTGACCCAGGCTTCCACCGTTCCATCGGCGGCGGCGCTGCCGGTGGCGTCCTCGGCCAGCACCCAGTTGGCGGGCTGGACACGGTCAAGGGTGGCTTCCAGCATCCGCCGGATGCTGGCCTTGCCTTCGAGCGTCTTGAGGTTCCAGGTGAAGGCCACGAAGTCCCGCCAGTTGCTGTCGTCCCCGAAAAGCTCCAGCGCCGCCTCCACGTCGCGCCGCTGCAGGGCGTCATCCAGTGACGTAAGCCAGGCCTGCGCGGCTGCCGTTGGTGATTCGGTCATGTCCACTCCTTTGTGTGATGGTCCGTGGTGTTGGGGCGGCTCCGTTTCCGTCCTGCACCCTGCGATATGCTGGGCGGGCGTGAGCTGCGTCACCCCAGTGAAACGCAGTGGGGGTTACAGCAGCGTTGCACGCAGCACCGCCGGGCGAAGGCGACGGCGGTGGAAGGGAGCCATGGACCACGGCCTGAAGTTCTCGGACCCGGCGGCGTACTCGCGCGTGCTGCGCCGCGCCCATGAACTGGTGATCTCCGGCGTTCCGCGGCCCGAGATCCCGGAACTGCTTGCCAGCTCCTGGCGCCGGTCCATGGCGCTGGGCATCAGCCCTGACCAGCACAGCCCCCGACACCTGCACGACGTGTCCGAGGTCCTGGAACTGCGGCGGGAGCACCGGCTGCAGCAGGTCATGCCGGCGCTCAGCGAGCTGCTGGCCGATGACTCCAGCGACGGACGGCACCTGCTGGTGCTCACGGACGCCACCGGCGAGATCCTATGGCGGATGGGCAGCGCCCAGGTGCTCCGGCGGGCGGACCGGCTGGAGTTCTCCGAAGGGGCCGACTGGTCCGAGGCGGGAATCGGCACCAACGCCATCAGCGAGGCGCTGGTCACAGGCCGCCCGGTGCAGCTGTTCTCCGCCGAGCACCTGGTCCGCACGCACCACGAGTGGGCCTGCACCGCGGCGCCCATCACCGATCCTTCCACCGGCCGGCTGCTGGGCGTGCTGGACGTTTCAGGGCCACTGGAGTCCCTTACTGCGGACACGCTGCGGATGGTGCGGTGCGCCGTGAGCATGGCGGAGGCGCTGCTGAGGACGTCCGACGGCGGCGCCTCCCTGGGTGCCCCTTCCCTGGCGCCTGCTTCCCGGCCACCATCCCGGGCCGGATCCGCAGTGCGGCCTTCGGCGGCAGTTGACACTCTTGAATTGCTCGGCGACCAGCCGGCGGCGGTGTTCCGGAACGGCAGCCGGGTGCCGCTGACCCTGCGGCGGGCGGAGATCCTGGCGCTGCTGGATTCGCGGACGCAGGGCTGGAGCGCTGAAGAACTGGCCTATGAGCTCCACGGCGATGCGGGTATTGCAGCGTCCATCCGGACGGAAATGTTCCGGGTCCGGTCCCTGCTGGGCGATGCCATTGTTTCCAACCCCTACCGGCTGGAGGAACGGCTCGCCGGGCGGTCGGATGCCGGCGGGGTCCTGCGGCTGCTCCGCGGGGGCAACGTGGCTGCCGCGCTGGAGGCCTACCGCGCTCCCCTGCTCAGCCGTTCCGGAAACATGGCGGTACAGCTCCTGCGGGACCGGCTGGACCTCGCCCTGGGAGCGGCTGTTCGTGCCAGCACGGACCCTGCGCTGATCATCCGCTGGCTGTCCACGGATATGGGCTCGGCGGACATGCAGGCGGTGGAGGCGCTGGGGAAACTCGTGGGCAGGAGCGATGCGCGGTATTTGTCATTCAGCGCGGGAGCGGCAGCGGCGGAGGCAAACCTCGCCATCGGCGGGACTTAAGGCACTTCTGCACCCGGGGACCGCATGGGAAGTTGCAGAGGTGATTAGGAGACACCCCTGGCTGTGGCACCATGACGCTGCCCGCCACGGGACGGAGACCACACAGAATCACGCTGCCGTGGTCGCCATCAAGGCAGTCCACACCCTGGCGTGGCTGTCGATCGAGTCATGCGTTGTTTATCTGCTCATCACCGGGCTGGCCGGACGCACCGATAAAAAGGTTGGCCTGGCCGCGACGGTGGTCACCGCCGAAACCCTGGTGTTCACCGGAAACGGGTTCCGCTGCCCCCTCACCGGCCTGGCCAAGCGGTACGGCGCCGAGTCCGGCTCGGTCACGGACATCTACCTGCCCCGGTGGTTCGCCCACAACCTGCCGGCCATCCACACTCCCCTGCTGGTGCTGATGGCCTACCTCCACCTGAAAAACCTCCGCCGCGGACAGGCAACCGGGTCCTAGCTTTCAACCCGCGGGCTGCGGTTACCGGACCGCGTTGTTCGCGTTCACGCGGCCGTTGGCCCAGTAGGTGCCGGTGCCGGAGATCTTGTCGGCGCTTGACTGGACCTTCTCCCGGATGGCCGTGTTGCCCGCTTGCGGGTTGACGCTCCAGGCGAGGGCAACTGTGGCAGCCACAATCGGGGAGGACATCGAGGTGCCGTTGCCCACGTCGTAGCCCAGCGAGCGGTTGTTTTGTGTTCCCAGGTAGAACTTGTGGTTCGGGAAGGTGGAGTAGACGTTGACGCCGGGGGCGGCGATGTCCACCCAGCTTGCCCCGTAGGTGGAGAAGGAGGCCTTGGCGTCGAAGTTGTCCGTGGCGGCGACGGCGATGACGTTGGCATACCCGGCCGGGTAGATCTTGGTCTGGTTCCCGCCGTTTCCGGCAGCGGCCACCAGCACGGCTCCCTTGGTCCACGCGTTGTTGACGGCTGTTTCGAGAGTGCGTGACGCCCGCACCCCAAGGCTCATGTTGATCACCTTCGCCCCGTTATTGACCGCCCAGTTGATCCCGTTCGCGAGGCCTGAGCTCGAACCGACGCCGCTGTCGTTGAGGACTTTGCCGTCCAGGATGCTGCACGCCGGGCACACCCCGGCCACGCCGATGGTGTTTTCGGAGGTGGCCGCAACAGTTCCGGACACATGCGTGCCGTGGCCGTAGTTGTCCTCGCCGGTGCTGGCCCCGCTGAAATTCGCCCGTGCCACCACCTTCGGCGCGATGTCCGGGTTGTCGCTGGCGACTCCCGAGTCGAGGACGGCAACCCTGACGCCGCCGCCAGTGGTGCGGCCCCACGCTTCGGCCGCATCCACGTCAGCATCCGCCTTGCCCGCGCCGACAGTCAGCGTGCCGGCGGTGTTCGTGAAGGACTGGCCGGTGTTGTTCAGGGCGTACTGGCGGCCGAAGTACTGGTCGTTTGACGCGGGCGTGACCACCTCGTCCGGCTCCGCATAGTCCACGGCAGGATTGCGGTCCAGCCCTTCGATGAGCTGGATTTCCTTCCCGGCCGGGACCTTGATCAGGTGGGCGCCGGTGCCGCCGATTTCGGGTCCGTCGCTGAGCCCGTATCCCCGCAGCACGGCGGCCGCCGCGGCGTGGTCCCGGAACTTGACCATGATCTGCCCGGCGATGTGGGACGGTTCGGCTGCGGTACCGGGGGCTGCCAGGGTGATCCCGCCCAGTACCAGCGCCGCCGCCGCGAAACCGGCAGTAAGGAGTCTTTTCATCCCGTCATTTTGCTCCTCGCAGCCCTGGCTGGATAGGGCCCTTTGGGAGATGCTGACTAAGCTGACTGATTCCGGACAAAAAGACATCTCTTGTCACGCAGTTAACTGCTCATTCACATTCCCCTCAGGACCTGTCCAACCGGCGTCCCTAGGTTCGAACGCATGGACAACATCTCCCGCAGATCCCTGATTTCCGCCGGCCTGGGCGCCGGGCTCGTCGCCGCCCTGCCGGGTGCCGCCGTCGCCGTGTCCACAGCTGACGACGCCGGCCTCCGCACCGACCCCTTCATGCTCGGCATAGCGTCGGGCGAGCCGTGGCCGGACGGCTTCGTGATCTGGACGCGCCTCGCGCTGGACCCCCTGGCCGAGGACGGCCTCGGCGGCATGCCGGCACGCCCGGTCCCCGTGGCCTGGGAAGTGGCTGAGGACGCGGGCATGCGCACCGTAGTAGCCCGCGGCGTCGAACACGCCCGGATCGAAACCGCCCACTCCGTCCACGTGGAGCTCCAGGGCCTCAAGCCCGGGCGCGAATATTTCTACCGCTTCCGCAGCGGCCGCCACCTCAGCCAGGTGGGCCGCACGCTCACCAGCCCCGCCCCGCATGAGACACCGGCTGCCCTGGCCATGGCGTTCGCCAGCTGCTCCCAGTACGAGCACGGGTACTTCACCGCCTACACGCGCCTGGCCGAGGACCACCCGGACCTGGTGCTGCACCTGGGCGACTACCTCTACGAGTACAAGAAAGACAGCTATGTGATCGGCGGCGGCAACCCGCGCGACCACCAGGGCCCGGAGACCACCACGCTGCAGGGGTACCGGCAGCGGCACGCGCAGTACAAGTCCGACGCCGACCTGCAGGCCGCGCACGCGGTGGCACCCTGGCTGGTGGTGTGGGATGACCACGAGGTGGACAACAACTGGGCGGACGAGATTCCGGAGAACAGGGACGCCGGCCAGCTCAACGACACCACCGAACGTTTCCGCCAGCGCCGCGCCGCCGCGTTCCAGGCGTACTACGAGAACATGCCGCTGCGGAGGTCCTCCGTGCCGGCCGGGTTCGACATGAAGATCTACCGCACCATCCAGTGGGGCCAGCTGGCCAACTTCCACATGATGGACACCCGGCAGTACCGCGACGACCAGCTCGCCGGCGACGGCTGGAAGAAGAATGTGGCCGAACGCCTCGCGGAGAACCGGACCATCACCGGCGCGGAGCAGGAGAAGTGGCTGCTGGACGGGTTCCGGAACTCCACCCAGCGCTGGGACGTCCTGGGCCAGCAGGTGTTCTTCGCCGAGCGGGACCGGGCCCAGGCACTGGAGATTGACGACGTCTCCATGGACGGCTGGGACGGGTACGCCGCCTCCCGCCGCCGCATCACCCAGGGCTGGCTGGACGCGAAGGTGCGCAACGCCGTCGTGCTCACCGGCGATGTGCACCGCAACTGGGCCAACGACCTCAAGGTGGACTACAAGGATCCGGCCTCACCCGTGGTGGGTTCGGAGCTGGTGTGCACGTCCATCACCTCCACCGGCAACGGCACCGGTTCCACCACGGACCCCGTGATGGCCTGGAACCCGCACCTGAAGTTCTTCAATGACAACCGCGGCTACGTGAACACCAGGATCACGCGGGACGCGCTGACCGCGGACTTCCGGACGCTGGACTACGTCACGACGCCGGGCGCCCCGGTGTCAACGAAGGCTTCGTTCACCATCCGGGACGGGGTTCCGGGGCTGCAATAGGTATGGCAGTGCGCCGCTTTCGTCTGGCCGGGCCGAGCAGTGCCATGGCAACGGGCAGGGCAAGGGCCGAGGCCATGCCCGGGTGGTCTGCACGTCCGGGTGCCGGAAGGACTCCCGGGTGGCTCGCTCCCCCAGGATGCCCGGGACGTAGGCGGCGCCGAGCAGCCCAACCGACCGCGCCACCCAGGGCGCGGCCGGCAGCAGAACGGTACCGGTGCTGCCGATAGCGCCCCTTGCAGAGGCCGACCCGCGCAGCGCACCGGCCGGCTGCTGCGAGACCAGCAAAAAGGATCCTCTTCGTCCCGTTATCCTGCGCCACACTTCACGTGCCGGGTACTGCCTTTCGGCCAGTTTGTGCTGGGGAGTTCTTTGTGGCAAGTGACTCTGGGGCTGGTGGGACTGATCTTGTAAACTTGCGGTGTCCGCAACGCTGCGTTTTCTGGATGAGGTGCGAGCGTTGGGGACTGATTCCGGGCTCAGCCGGAGTCTCCCTGGGGAAAGACCAAGATCGCGTGATATCGACCAGGTTTTATTGTTCACTGATGACTGGTGGGGCGTATGGGCGGCCGGGGGCCATCGCGGCGCTGCCCCGTCTGGGTGCTGAGCGTTTATTGTCGATTTGCTCAACTCGGGCGGCCGCCTTGGTCATTAGGAGAACACATGTCACTTAAGAAACGGCGCCTCACTGCTTTTGGCGCCCTTTTGATTGCCGCGGCTGCTGTGGTGCCCGCAGGCGGGCCGGCTGCTGCAGCCCCCTCAACGGCGGCGTTGGAACGGCCAAGCCCGGTGGACGCCGAACGGTATCTGGTCAGCTTCCAAAAGGGTGCCAATGTTGCAGAGGAGGCCAAGGCCCTGCGATCCCAAGGGGTGGCCGTAGGAAGAACGTTCTCCGCGGCGTTGCAGGGTGCGGTTGTCACTGCCAGCAAAGGGCAGGCAGCTGCCCTGGCTCGTTCTCCCCGGATTTCCGCCATCGAACCTGATGCGTTCGTTTCGGTGTCTGAGACGCAGCAGTCGGCACCGTGGGGCCTGGACAGGATCGACCAAAGTGCGCTGCCGTTCTCGGGCACCTTCACCCCACCGTCGTCGGGGGCCAGCGTCAACGTGTACGTTATCGATACCGGCGTCCTCGCAACGCATCAGGAGTTCGGCGGCCGGGTAGCCGCGGGCTGGAGTTTCGTTGCCGACGGCCTCGGCAGCGGGGACTGCAGCGGCCACGGCACCCATGTGGCCGGGATCATCGCCGGAAAGACCTTCGGAGTGGCGAAAGCCGCGACCATCACTCCGGTCCGTGCCCTCTCCTGCGACGGATCCGGCTTCTACTCCAACATCATCGCTGGCCTTGACTGGATAGCATCCCACCATGCTGAAGGAATCCCCGCCGTCGCCAACCTAAGCCTGGGCGGTCCCGTCAGCAGCGTATTGGACGCTGCTGTCCGGGGAGTTATCAACGACGGCGTTACGGCGATCGTGGCTTCGGGCAACTCCGCGATCGAGGCCTGCAACGCTTCCCCGGCCCGGGTACCCGAAGCCGTGACCGTCGCAGCGAGTGATTCCTCGGATCGGCAGGCAACGTTTTCAAATCACGGAAGCTGTGTTGACTTGTATGCACCTGGAGTCAACATCCCGTCTGCCGGGCACACGTCCACGACTGCGGTCAGCACCTTGAGCGGGACGTCCATGGCGACTCCGCATGTTGCGGGTGCCGCGGCTCTTGCCTTGGCGCAAAAACCCGGGCAGTCACCAGGAGGCATTTCTGCCGGGTTGATTTCAAACGCCACCCCGGGCGTTATCACCAACGCATCAGCCGGCACTCCGAACCGCCTGCTCAACCTAGGTCCGGTTGCCCAACTGGTTGCTCCCGCTGCGCCAGCAAGGGACTTCACAGGAGACGGTAAACCCGATCTGGTGGCCCGGGACAGCAGCGGCGTCCTCTGGACCTATCCCGGTACCGGCACCGGCCTGTTCGGCTGGCGCATCAGGGTCGGTGAAGGCTGGAACGTCATGACCGCCATCGGCGCGGCCGGAGATCTCACCGGTGACGGCAAACCTGACCTAGTGGCACGGGACTCCAGCGGGACTTTGTGGACCTACCCGGGCTTGGGCAACGGTCTGTTCGGCTGGCGCATCAACGTCGGCCCGGGGTGGAACGTCATGACTGCCATCAGCGCGGCCGGAGATCTTACCGGTGACGGCAAACCTGACCTGGTGGCCCGGGACAGCAACGGGACTTTGTGGACCTACCCCGGTCTGGGCAACGGTCTGTTCGGCTGGCGCATCAACGTCGGCCCGGGGTGGAACGTCATGACTGCCATCAGCGCGGCCGGAGATCTCACCGGTGACGGCAAACCAGACCTCTCCGCCCGGGACAGCAACGGGATGATGTGGACCTACCCCGGGCTGGGCAACGGTCTGTTCGGCTGGCGCATCAACGTCGGCCCGGGCTGGAACGTCATGACTGCCATCAGCGCTGCCGGAGATCTCACCGGCGACGGCAAACCCGACCTGGTGGCCCGGGACACCGACGGCGTCCTCTGGACCTACCCCGGCACCGGCACCGGCCACTTCGGCTGGCGCATCAGGGTCGGCGAAGGCTGGAACATCATGACCGCCATCAGCTAAAGCCCGGAGCCTTCCGGCGGTGCATACCATCTGCGTGGGCGGCACCGGCAGGTAACTGACCAGATGCTAGCCGCCGTCGGGTCGGACCCCGGCGGCTATGGTTCGTCATCGCTGCGCACTTAGGCTGAAGGTTTCTTCGCCGGCTCACCGGAATCCGGCTTCCGCCGGATCCTGTTCCGGACAATAAGGGCGGCAATCAGGCCGGTGAGAGTCACCAACTGCACTTCATCAAAGGACAGTCCGTCGATGTTCGGCTGCAACTCTTCCCCGCTCGCCCAGCCGAACCAGACTTCACTGACCAGGATCCCCGCAGGGAAATAGGCGATCGCTGCGAAGAGCCACAACCATCGAGTCAAACCCTTACCCACGATCCAGTGGGCGATCAGGCCGAATCCCAACGACATGGCCGCCAGCAATCCAAGGCCGGCAATTCCCAGATCCCAGCGCATCACGGCCACCTCCTGCGCGAGCGTGCAATTTGTTTAGGGCTTTAGCTGCCGTGGCAACCTAACGGCGGCGCAATCCTTACAGACGGAGTCTCCCCGCAGGACAGCGTCGCTGCCGCCGTCGATGTAGATGACCTGCCCGCACAGGTGCGTGTTCTCCTCGCTGTTCAGCCACGCCAGGAGGCGGGCGACGACGATGGGCTCAGCAATGCCGTTCAGCGGCATCGGGTGCACGTGCAGCAGCTGCTCCCGGCCTTCCGCGGTGGCGATGAGATCCGCTGTCATCGGAGTGGCAATGATGCCGGGCGCTGCGGCATTCAACGGGATGCCGGCCCCGGCCCACGCATCCGTGGCAGCCGTGCGCCGGACCCACCGGGAGAGCGCCAGCTTGGTCGAGGCGTAGATCAGCTGCCCCGTGCCCGCAGCGTCCGTGGCCAGGACTTCGGCGCGGGCCATGGCTGCCGCCTCGTCGCCCTCGGTCAGCAGGGGACGGATGTGCGGGGCATGGTGCCTTCTTTCCTGGCCGGATGGGGTTACGTTCCACTGTGCCTGGAAGGTCCCCCGTGGGCCCAGAGTCCAAAGGCCTGGGCCCGGTTCACAACCGGGCCCAGGCCTTTATGGCTCGTAGCCAGCCAGTCCACTGGAGTGGAGCGGCTCAGCCCAGGATGAGGTTCAGGATGAACAGCAGCGGGATGGATCCGGCCCACACGGCGGTGGTGATGCCGGACCAGCCGCGGAGCGCTGCGGTGCCTTCGAGCCCGGTGAAGCGGGTGACCACCCAGAAGTAGGAGTCGTTGAAGTAGCTGAGGATCATGGAACCGGCGGTGCAGGCCATGGCTGCAACCAGCGGATCGATGCCCAGCGTGCCCACCAGCGGGGCGGTAACGGAGGCGGCGGTGATCATCGCCACCGTGCCCGAGCCCTGGGCCAGCCGGACCAGCGTGGCCACCAGGAACGGCACCAGGAAGGCGGGCAGGGCGGTGGCGGCAATGGCTTCAGCCAGGGCGTCGCCCACGCCAGAGCTGCGGAGCACCTGTCCCAGCGCGCCGCCGGCACCGGTGATCAGCAGGATGAGGCCTGCGGAGGCGGCAGCCTCGGCAAACCAGCCCTGGACCCGGCTGCGCGGGGTCCACCGCGGCAGCAGCACGTAGACGGCGAGCAGGACGCCGATGATCAGCGCGATCACCGGGTTGCCGATGAAGGCGAAGGGGACAACCCAGGCGGACGGCTCGTACTTGCCGCCCACAACGCCCTGGGCGTTCTGGTCCATGGCTCCCGTGACCGTGTTCAGCACGATCAGCAGCAGCGGGACCAGGAGGGGCAGGGAGGCGAGGAACGCGCCGACGCGGTGCGGCTTGGCACCCTCGGGCGGGGTGCCCAGGTCCAGCTCGGGATCGTTCGGAAGGTCGTCCTGCGCAGCGGCGGCGTCGTCGTCGGCCGTGATGGTTCCCGTGCCGCCGTGGTGGGATCCTTCGGAGGCGCCCACCAGCGCGGCGCGGCCGTAGACGGCCTCGCGGACCTCTTCGGTGACGGAGCTTTCGAGCTTGGGTCCCATCCACTTGGCATAGGTCACGGCAATGGGAAGGAGCAGGACGGTGAACACCAGGCCGGTGAGGATGACTGCACCCAGGTCCGCGCCCAGCAGGCCGGTGACGGCCAGGGGGCCGGGGG
>NZ_BRCG01000032.1:0-35833 GCF_023708005.1 Pseudarthrobacter sp. NCCP-2145
GGTCACGGCAATGGGAAGGAGCAGGACGGTGAACACCAGGCCGGTGAGGCTGACTGCACCCAGGTCCGCGCCCAGCAGGCCGGTGACGGCCAGGGGGCCGGGGGTGGGCGGGACCAGGTGGTGCGTCAGGGTCATGCCGACGCCCAGTGCCAGGGCCAGCGTCACGTAGCCGGCGCGCTTGACCCGCGCGATGGAGCGGGCCAGCGGGTTCATGATGACGTAGCCGGAGTCGCAGAAAACCGGAATGGACACCAGGGCGCCGACGGTGCCCATGGCCCAGGGCTCCCGGCCCTTGCCGAACAGCCGCAGGAAGGCCAGGGCCAGCGCGTTGGCGGCGCCGGAAACTTCGAGGATCTTGCCGATGGCCACACCCAGGCCGATCACGATGCCGATCGAGGCGAGGGTGTTGCCGAAGCCGGTGGTGATGGCCTTGACGATGTCGAGGGGGCTTTGGCCGGCCACGAGGCCGGTCACAAGGGCAGCGATGAGCAGCGCGACGAAGGCGTCGAGCCGGGTGCGAAGTACGAGCACGACGATGGTCGCGATGCCCAGTACCAGCGCAAGTAGCAGTTGTATATCCACGTTGATGTACTCCTTGGGGACAAGAGCCCGGGCGCGCTGCCCGGCTCTCCTCGAAAGACGCCAGTACCGGTTGGAATTGACTCCGTCGAGTGACGGGTGCCACACTATCCGGACATAAGACATCTGACAAGCCAATGGAGGAGGGATGCCGGTGAGCCGCCAGACACTCGCAGACTCAGTGTTCGCCGACCTCCTGGAACGCGTGCTCTCCGGCGACCTCCCGCCACAGTCATCGCTGCCGGCGGAGGCGGAGATCGCCAAGGCCGCCGACGTCAGCAGGCTGACGGTCCGCGAGGCGCTGAAGACGCTGCAGGCCCAGAACATCGTGACGGTGCGGCGCGGCCTGGGGACCTACGTCAATCCGCCCGAGGAATGGACGGGGCTGGAGGCCATCCTCCGGGCAGCCGCCCGCGGCACCGGGATTGACGAGGCAGCGCTGAAGCTGCTCGAGGTCCGCCGCATCATGGAAACCGGGGCCGCCGAGCTCGCAGCCCGGCACGCCACGGCCGAGCATTTTGCCGCCATGGAGAAGGCAATTGCGGACCTGGAAACGGCGCACGAGGCCGCCGACCTGGACGCCGTGACCCTGGCGGACCTTGCCTTCCACAACGTGGTGTTCAGGGCTTCAGCGAACCCGTTCCTCCCGGCGCTGCTGGGCCAGCTGGGCCACCTGCTCTACACCACGCGCCGGGAAACCTCGGCGTTTTCCGAGGTCCAGCGCCATGCCCTGGAGCACCACCGGCTGGTCCTGGCGGCGATTGCCACAGGTGAGCCGGAAACAGCCCGCAAGGCCATGGACGAGCACATCAACCAGACCTACGACGACTACGCGCGCTTCATCAAGGCCAAGGAATCCAACACAGGAGTTGAACCAGCATGACCGACACCACCGCTTTTCCCGCTGCACGCACGGCCGTCCTGACCGGCGCTGCCTCGGAGCGCGGCATTGGCCGCGCAACTGCAGACAGGCTGGCCCGCGAGGGCTGGAACATCGCCATCCTGGACATCGACGGCGAGGCGGCGGCCCTGGCTGCCAAGCAGATCGGGGAAAAGCACGGCGTGCAGGCGCTGGGACTGCAGACGGATGTGTCGAACGAGGCCTCCATCGATGCTGCCATCGGCCGCGTGGAAGCGGAGCTGCCTCCCATCGTGGCGCTGGCCAACATCGCCGGCATCAGCTCACCGCGGCCCTTCATGGAGGAAACCAAGGAAGGCTGGGAGCGGGTGTTCGCGATCAACATGACCGGGACCTTCCTGGTGACCCAGCGCGTGCTTGGCGGAATGATTGACCGGAAACTTGGCCGGGTGGTGAGCATCTCGTCCATCTCCGCCCAACGCGGCGGCGGCACCTACTCCAAGGTCGCGTACAGCTCCGCCAAAGCGGGCATCATCGGCTTCACCCGCGCCCTGGCCCGCGAGATGGGCGAGCACGGGATCACCGTCAACTGCATCGCCCCGGGGCCCGTGGACACGGACATCATGGGCGGCACCCTGACCGACGAGCGGAAGAAGGAGATGTCCAGGGACATCCTGGTGGGCCGCGTGGGAACCGTCAACGACATGGCGGCTTTGATGGCCTTCCTCATGGGCGAGGACGCCGGCTTCATCACCGCGGCCACGTATGACATCAACGGCGGCCTGCAGGTTTCCTAGAGCGGTTCCAGGCGGGTTCCTTCGCAACCTGACCTGAAAAGTACGCCGGCGGCGCGGCCGGCACATCAGCCGGCCGCCCCGCCGCGGTTCGACTTCGTGATGCGGCGTCCGACGATCAGGTGGGCGATCAGGCCGAACGCCACCGACATGACGGCCAGCAGTCCCACGCCGGCAAGCCCCAGATCCCAACGCACCACGGCGACCTCCTTGCACCCGGGACGCACATTATTTGAGGCTGAGCACCTCGTCGATAGGACGGCCGTTGACGAGCACCCGGGCGCTTGTGGCCCCGGCTGCGGTCATGGCCGTGTACTCGAGCTGGGCCTTGACGCGCGGAACGTCGCACACGCCGCCCAGCATGAACTGCCCTTCGAGGTGGATGGTGATAGTGCTCCCGTCCAGCTGGCCTCCCGTGTAGGTGAGATTCGACTGGTACAGGGCATTCACCAGGCCGGACAGCCCCACATCGCGGCTCTTGTTCGCGAGCAGGGCCCCGATGCTGGGGCCCACCTGGTCCGTAAAACGGACCGGGGCCGTGGTGGTCGCCACCAGGCTGTCGCCGCAGCCGATCAGCGGCCCGGAAATCCCGCCGTCGTCAATGGCGATGTAGTAAATGGTCAGCGGGGCGACCTGCTCCGGAAGCCCCGGAGACGCCGGTTCCGCCGTTGTCGTTGGACTGACGTGCATTGACGACGGCGGCACGGACGTTGTGGGCCCCATGGTCACACCCGGGGTGGCCGGCGGCGCCGGACTCGCCGTGGATGTGGGGGCAGCGGAGCTGCCGGTTGGCGTCGGGACAGTGCCCGGGGCGGCGGAAGTGCTGGGGGGCGCCGGCGCCGGCGGGCCGAAACAGCCGGAGAGCGCGAACACCGCGCTTAACATTAGAGCGCCGAATACAGAGTGCTTGATCCGGCCCATGATGCCCCCTCTTGATCCGGGCCGCAGGTGGTGGCCCCGCCTTCAAGATACGTCCGGGCAGCCCGCCGTAGAAGGGCCTTAAGTCCGGCCCGGAGCCGGTAGGTGGCGGCAGGTGCTGCTTTACCTTGGAGGGGCACACAGGTGCCCCTCCCCGGACAAGGTGGTAAGGCGGGATGTGGCCCACCCCCGAACAGAATCCCCGCGTTCCATGGGCCACACCCCGCCGGCTATAGGGGCCGTTCCGTGCCGTTGACCTGTTTGTACAACGGGTTCCGTGCCCGCTGGCGCAGTTCCTGGTCGATCTGTTCCAGAAGCTTCTCAGTGGCCTCCAGCCTGGCTATATCCAAGGACCTCTGAAGGGTCTCCCGCAGCTTCATGAGGTCGTCGGTAGGTGTGAATGGCCATCTGCCGAGCGTCAGCCTCGGCTGGCTCCCAATCCCCGAAATCGCGCGTCCGCTCATTGCTGGTACCTCAGCGGGGAAAGGATCGTTTCGGGGTGCAGGCGGGCGCGTCGCTGGAAAGCTCGGCGGTGGTGGTGGGGGTCATGGACGGCTCCTTTGACGGAAGAATGGCCGTTGCCTGACCCTCTCCCATACTAAGCATGGCCAAATTCGGAAGGGAAGACCCTTCTGACACATCGCGGGTACGCGAACCCCCTCGTTGGGGACCCCGCACGTTGGGCAGCCCGCACGGTGGTTGGCCGTAGCCGGTGAGCCGCCGCCCGCCGTCGTTGTGCGGTGTTGTTATGTGGCGGTATTCCCTGATGATGTGGGTGACGCAGGCTTGGCGAGCTGGGCTGCGATGTCGTCGGCCCAGGCGTCGATGGCGGCCCAGTCCCGGAAGTCTCCGAAGCGGCCGCCGGCGAGCCGGAACAGGAAGCGCAGCGCTGGCGACATCTGGTCCGCGTTGTAGACACCGGAGAACATCCTGTGGCCGCGAAGAGATACGTCCTGGGGCAGTGCTCCTGCCAGGCGCGCTTGCTGCAGTTCCGCGCCCCGTTTGCGGAACGGCTTCGGCAGTGCATCAGCCATCCCCACGTTGAAGGCCCAGACGGGCCGTTTGGCCAGCTCAGGGGCATGGCGGGCGAAGAACTGACCGGCCGCGGGCAGCCACGACTGGTTGTGCACGGCGCTGCCCACCACAACAGCGTCGTAAGCGGAGACCGACTCGACCTCCTCCACGGAACGGCACTCGACGCCGTCCAATCCAGCTGCCAAACGGTCCGCTATGTGGTGGGCGATGTCCCGGGTTGATCCCAGCGCACTGGCATAGGCAACTAAAACAGTCATGGCTGAACCTCCGAATCGTGCCGCCTCCAGTCTGATGGAGACGGCTGCGGCCGGGATGTGCCGTTGGTCCCGAGACTGGGGCCGTATCCTAGGCGGGCTACTCCTCGTTCGCGGCCGCTTCAACCCAGTCGATGGCGTCGTCCGGGAAGTAGTGCCCCGGGGTTTCGCCCTGGCCGGACCACCACGGATCGTCGGTGGCCGGTCCGCCCGCGCCGGCAATTTCTGCTGCGACTGCCGCCGGCACCTCATCCCCGTTGTTGTTGATCAGCCACGTCCGCGTCGCTGGTTGCAGTTTCGTCCACCACTGGTCGATGCTCATGGCCGAAGTGTCCCACGCTGGCAGGAGTACGTCACGCACCCTTGACTGACCGCAGCAGTGCCCCTGGAAAACTCCCCTACTCCGCGATATCTTCCGCCCACAGCTCCGGGTTGTCTGCCTGGAAGCTGCGCATCATGTCCACGCAGCGCTGGTCATCCAGCACCACCACCTCAACTCCGCGCGACCGGAGGAGCTCCAGCTCGCCGTCGAACGTGCGTGCCTCCCCCACCACCACACGGGGGATCTTGAACTGGATAATGGTTCCGGCGCACATGGCGCACGGTGCCAGGGTGGTGTACAGCGTGGTGTCCCGGTAGGTCTTTTGCCGGCCGGCTGCGCGGAGCGCGGACATTTCCCCATGCGCGATCGGATCGGCGCTTTGGACCCGTTCGTTGTGCCCGCTGGCGGCCACCTCGCCGTCCCGGGCGAGCGCGGCCCCGATGGGAATGCCGCCACCGGCCAGGCTCTTTTGGGCGGCCCGGTAGGCGGCCTCGAATGCGGGGTGGTCGGTACTGTCCAGCTGCGCGGTGGAGGAATGCTGCTCGTGGGTCATGGCGTCATTGTTGCATGCCCGCTCCGGGCTCCTCTTAGAAAATCCCGCTGTTTGGACCGCCGGTCCGCCGCCGTGACCTCCCGCTGGCGGGCCCCGCCCCGGTATAATTGCCCCGGGGCATGGCTTGGTTAGAAGGCGTGAACAATGGCTGGTTCGCTCCCGACCGCCTCGGGTCGGATCTTCATCAGTTACCGGCGGGAAGAGACCGCTTACCCGGCCGGCTGGCTATACGACCGGCTGGCGGACCGCTACGGCGGCGGCCAGGTTTTCAAGGACGTCGATTCAATCCAGCTGGGCGATGACTTCGTCGAGGCGATCACCAGGGCAGTGGGTTCCTGCGACGTGGTACTGGTGCTGATCGGCGACAAGTGGATCACCATCGCCGATGAGCACGGCAAACGCCGCCTCGACGACGCTGACGATTTTGTGCGCCTGGAAATCCAGGCCGCCTTGACGCGCAACGTCCGCGTCATCCCGATCCTGGTGGACGGGGCCAGGATGCCGCGTGCCGATGAACTGCCCGAGAGCCTGGCAAAGCTGGTCCGCCGGCAGGCCCTGGAATTCAGCCCCGCCCGCTTCGAGTTCGACACCAGCCGGCTGTTTAAAGTGCTGGACGGGACCCTTGCGGAGATGCGGAAAACGCAGGAGGACGACTACGGCGTGCCGGCCCCGGCGGTTGCCGCCGAGCCGGGTGCCACCACAGGAGTGGACCCGAAGCCGCTGCCGCGGCAGCGCGGGCACTTCGCCCCGCGGACGCTGATCCTGGGAGGGGCGGCCGCCGTCACCGTCGTGATCCTGCTGGCCGTGCTGCTCCTCGCCAACCTCCAGAACAGATCGTCGCCCAGCGCCAACACTGCCGGCGGGCAGGCGCCCGTCCAGGCCGGCGGCGGGGGCGGCGGTATTGACGTGGACGGGTCCACGGTCACGAGCGAAGACGGGCTCCAGCTGAGCGGACTGCAGGCCACGAGCCGGCGCGATCCGGAGTCTCCCCGGGTCGGGGATACGGTCACGGTGAGCTACGCGTTGACTAACACCACGGACCAGCGCCTGCAGCTGGAGTACACGTTTGTTGGCGTGCGGGATCCAGCGGGTGACAACAAGGATGCCGAGGACATGAATGAAGGAAGGGCCCTGGCACCCGGAGAAACCGTCACCGCGCAGGGCCGGGTGCTGCTCAACGCCGCCGGCGGATGGGCAATGTGGCCCTGCTATGTGCTGTCAGGGGATCGCTTCTGCCCGGATAGGTGGCAGGTGTTCTTTGTCCTGGCCGAGTAGCCAGCTCTAGAGGAAAGGGAAGCCGATGGTGCGCCGCGGGGACGAACCAGGACCGGCACGGCCCATCGCGGCCGTACCCCGGCCCGCCGCCGACGATCCCACGTGGGACCGGCTGGAGGACCAGATCACCTGGTATGACACCAAGAGCAGCGACAACCAGCGCCGCTACAAGTGGCTCAAGCTGCTGGAACTCGCGGTCGCCGCCACCCTGCCGGTGGTGGCCGGCATTGGGAGCCCGGTCCTGGTGACCGGCACCCTGGCCGCCGTCATCGTCGTCCTGGAGGGTGCCCAGCACCTGTACCAGTTCCAGGAACGCTGGATCACCTACCGCTCCACCGCCGAGGCGCTCAAGCACGAGCGCTACCTGTACCTGGCCAAGGCAGGACCCTATCTCCGCGCGGACCGGCACCAGCAGCTGGCCGAGCGGATCGAGGGCCTGATCTCCCAGGAACACGCCAAGTGGACCAGCAGCCAGCAACAGGCTCCGGGCCGCCAGGAAGAACGGTAGGGCGGGACGCAGCCCCTCGTGGTCAAGGCTGCGGGGCTCGGTACTCCGGCGCCGGCTGTGACTGCGGTGCGGAACGCGTCCCCCCGTCCGTACTCGGTCCCGATGTTGGAACGAACTCCCAGTCGAAGGACCCGTCGACTTTCAGTGTCAGCCGGAGGAACCCGTGGGTGTCGCTGAACTGCTTCACGATGAAGGGCGGGCTGCTGGTGAAGGGGCGGAGTCCGACGCCTCCCGTGGAAACCTGGAACGATGTCATCCCGTCGCTGACGCACTGGTCTGCGTTGTCCACCGGGCATGAGCGTTCATAGTTGTGCTGCGAGCCGGACAGGATCAGGCGGACCCGGTGCTTCCACATCACATCGATCCACGGTTTATGGTTCAGGTTGCGCTCATGCGTTTCCGTGCTGGACGTGAAGTACGGCTCGTGGTGCACCACTGCCAGGTGCCTGCCCGCAGCCTTGGCGGCAGCAAGGTCCCGGTCCAGCCACGTTGTCAGCGCCTGGGCCCGCGCCGGGTTGTACCGCCAGTGCGCGGAGGACAGGAACGCAAAATGCCAGTTCCCAAAATCCTTTGAGTACGGTTGCCCGTTCTCGATGAATCCTCGCTCATGGTTGATCGCAGACTTGGCAGGGGACCCCGGGCACTGGCCATTCATGAAATTGTCGAGGTCTTCATTGCGGCCGGGTTTCCAGTCGTGGTTGGGGGCGGAGACCCAGTACAGCTTGGGCAGTGTGCCGCTCCAGAGCCTCGACCAGTACTTCACGTAGTCGTCGCAGTACGCGGCGTCGTACTGGAAGTCCCCGATCCCCAGGAACGCGTCAACCTCGTGGTTTTGCACGAGCCGCGTGATCGCCGCAGCGTTCCTGCCGGACGGGCTGTCCGGCGCATAAGTCCTGACGCCGTTCATGTCACCCACCGCGGCAATGCGGACATCACGCAGGGGAAAGGCAGGCTGGCCATGAATCGGTGGCAGGGCTGCCTTGGGGGTCGCGGCCGGGGACGAAACAGCCGGGGACGGCTGGCTCGGCGGGAGCGGAGTGGCGGTGCACGCCGCAACGGAGGCGGCCACAAGGGTTGCAGCGGCTGCGGCCACGCTCCGCAAGGACCTGCGTCGCGGGAGTGCTGGCTGCATTCGGTAACCCTCCATGAAGCCGGCCCGCAGGCCGTCCTGCGAGGGACAACCAGATGCGCCGGCACTTTTGATAATTCCCAGGCATGGACGGGGTGTCAAGGGCACCCCGTCCGCCCGGATACGCCTGCCGGGGTGCGTCGGCTGACGGGGTCTTGTGCTGAGGCCTCTGGATGAGAGGGAGCCTGTCCGGTTGGCCGCTTTGCGGCTGGTTCGAACCATTGTTCGGCTTTGGCGCAAGCGATATTATGCTCCCGGGGAGAGGTCCTGGTTTCGCTTGAGCGCCGTTAGGGGCCCTCCAATGAACGACTTCTTCACAATGCATCCTGGCGAGACCGCACCTCCACTGCCGCCCGGACCCGTCCTCTGCACCGGGACCGCGGGCATGCGGCGCATACACCGCTTTTTCCTGTGGGCATACGACGAGGCGCCGGGCTTGGTGCGCTCCGTTGAACCTGGCGACACTGCCCGCTCCGCCTACGTGGGGGAAGTCCTCGGGAACTTCGACAAGGTACTCCACATCCACCACGAGGGCGAGGACCTGCTGATGTACCCGCAGCTGGGCCAACGGGCACCTGCGTGCGCGCTGCATGTGGCACAAATGCTGGAGCAGCACCGGCAGGTCACCCAGCGGCTCGAAGGCATCGAGCCCGTCCGCCGGCGCTGGATAGCGACGCCCGATGCAGAGTCCGCTGCGGAACTGGCCGGGCGCTACGAGGACCTGTCGGCAATCCTCAAAGTGCACCTGCGCCGGGAAGTCACGGAGATGATGCCCGTGGCGGACAGGGTGATGACCGAGAAGGAAATGAACGGACTGGGGCAGCACAGCATTGAGCAGTTCGACAAGAAATTCCTGGTCACCTATCTGGGGATGGTGCTGGCCACGAACCCGCCCGCAGACCGGAGGGAACTGTTCAAGGAGATCCCACCGCCGGTCCGCCTGGGCTACCGACTCATCGGGCGCAGGATGTACCGGAAACAGTACTCGATGCTCTTCCCAGGACGCCCGATCCCCGAGACGCTTTAAAGGCCGGCCGGCCATGGTCTTCCTGGTTCCTGCGATCGGGCTGCTGCTGTGGATTGGCGTCCTTCTGGGTGCAATGGTCCTGGTAGGTATTCTCTGGGCGGCGTTCGGCCTGGTTGTAGGGCTCGCGAACCTCGCGCACCTGCACAGCGGCGGAAAAAGCCGGCCGGGCGTTCAGAGGAAAACCGCCGCTGGCCCCAAACGGAACGTACACCGGGAGCCACCCCCACGGCAGGCACCGCGGGTCGCAGGCCCCGGGGAGTCCGGCAGCAGGGCCGCGGCTGAGATATGGCCCAAATGGAGCTCGTCGCACCGGCTGTATGTGGAGGGCGAGAAGTCGCACTGGCAGGAGCAGTTCGACGCCCTGGACTACCGCGGATAAGCCCGTCCGGGAGATCGCGAGTGTACGATCCCCTTAGACCCGGGACGGCAGCGTCACGGTCTGCGGACGAGTTGGGGGACATCCGAATGCCGGAACTTAAACGCATCTACTGGACACGCGTGGGCCTTCGCCTGTTGTTCACGGCCGTCACCCTGTGGTTGTTCGGCTCAGCCATTCTCTCGCTGATGTCGCAGGCAGCCTCTTCCGCCGGCCCCGCCCCGTCCTCGGCAACGGAGGTTTTCCGCGGCATGGCGGACGATGTACTTGCCGCGGTGATGCTCCCAGGCGCCACCGCCGTCGTCCTCATCATTGCCGCGGCCGTTATCAACGCACGGGACGTTCGACGGCGGGATCCAGTGCGGCGCTTTACGCGCCAGCAGCGCCGCGCAGGGATGGCGCGGGCCGGCGGCGTGTGCGAGATGGAGACGGGTTTTGGCCGCCGATGCTCCCGCGCGGCCGAGCATGGCGACCATTTCTATCCCTGGTCGAAGGGCGGGTCCACCAGCCTGCAAAATTTTGTGGCCGCCTGCAGCCGGTGCAACCGCGCCAAAGGCGCACGAATCCCGTCTCCGGGACAACAAATGCGGCTGGAACGGCGACGGCGGACCTACGTTCCGCTGGACGCTGCCGTGGCCGTCGGCGAGAGGCAGCCGCTTCCGTAGACTCGCAACGAATGTCATCCCACCCGCAGTGCGAGAGCGTTGCTGGAAAACCTGCGGTAAGTGAGAGAGGGTGCCCAAAAACCTGTATTAAGTGAGAGAGCGTCGCAGGGGGTTGAGGATGTTGGGGTTGGGTTGCGGGCGTCGAGATCCTTAGTCGGGATCCTTAGAGGGAGGCTCCCCCGCAGATGACGTAGTTTTGGCCGGTGATGGACTTGCCGTGCGGACCCAGCAGGAACGCGGCCAGGGCGGCCACGTCCTCCGGGTCCACCAGGGCTCCCAGCGCGGGCATCTTCACCGGGGTGGCAGCGCGGCCGGGGTCGTTCAGCATCGGAGTGTCGGTGGGGCCCGGGGACAACACATTCACCGTGATACCCCGCGGCGCCAGCTCCTGCGCCCACGTCCGGCCCAGCCCCATCAGCGCAGCCTTGGTGGCGGCGTAGTGGCTCTTGCCCGGCATGCCCGTGGAGGTGCGGCTGCCCAGCAGGACGATCCGGCCGCCGTCGGGCATGGACGGCACCAGGGCGTTGGCCAGCACGGATGCCGCGGCCACGTGGACCGTGAACATCCCCGCCAGGGCGGACGGGTCAAGGGAACCCAGGTGGGCCGTCCGCTGGAACCCGGCGGCGTGCACCAGGGCATCCGCCGGTTCCAGCGAAGAGACCACGGGCTCCAGGGATTCGGGCTCGGACAGATCAGCCTGCACCCACTGGAAGCCCTCCCCCAGGGACGACTCGGTCCGGCTCAGGCCGGTCACCCGCCACCCGTCGGCCAGCAGCCGCTGGGCTATGGCCTTGCCGATCCCCGAGCTGGTCCCGGTGACCACCGCGTGCCTGGTCATGCGTCCCCGCCCGGCGTGGTGGTGCCGTCATACGCCCACTGCGGGTCCACGCGGACGAACTTGATGGCCTGCCGGAAGTACGTGTACGCGATGTTCAGCGCACCGTCCGGGCCCTGGTGGATGGACGGGTAGGAGTACTCACGGTTCAGTCCGTCGCGGGAGTTGTTGGACAGGCAGTACCCGTCCCCCACGTCCAGGTTCCGGCGGATGGGCCACGAACGGCCCGAGTCCTCGGAGATCGCCAGCGTCATCGGCGAGCGCGGCGTCCCCCAGAAGGCGCGCTTGACGCCGTCGTCCTCGGAGAACGCGGCAGCGTCCGGTTCGGCGACCTGCCCCTGCTCGTCCGCCAGGCCGTCGTCGTCAATTTCGTCGTAGAGGGACAGGCGCCGCTCGGTGCCCTCCCCCGCCCGGCTGTGGTTGTACACCAGGGCCAGGCGGCCGTCGGCGAGGGCGGTGAACTGGATGGAGGAGTTGTTGTTGGGCAGCTCGGTGGGGACCGGCTCGCTCCAGGTGGACCCGTCGTCGGTGGAGCGGGATTCGTAGATGGAGTCGGCCCAGCGGCTGCGGAACAGCGCCAGCAGCGAGTCGTCCGCCACGGGCTGGATGTTCATGTGGACGCAGCCCAGGCTCCCCGGCAGGACATGCTCGGTCCAGGTGGCGCCGGCGTCGTCAGAAATCATCACGGCGCTGTCGTCGCTGTTGCCCACCCACTTCTCCCCCGGCGTGGTGATGCAGCGGAAGATGGGCACGATCAGCCGGCCGGACGGCAGCACCACCGGCAGCTGGCGGACAAACACGCCGCCGGTCTCGTTCGCGGGGAACAGCGTTTCCACCCCACCCCAGGTGCGGCCGCTGTCCGTGGAAATACGACGGCGGACCTCGGCGGTGTCCTGGTTGCCCGCCTTCTGCGCGGTGTACAGCAGCCAGAGGGACTTGTCCGGCGCGGTGAACAGGATGGGGTTCTGCTCGGAACGGGTGGAGTCATTGGACAGCTGTTCCGGCGAAGACCACTGGCTGCTGCCGGGCTCCAGGGCGGAGAACCAGATGGAGATGTCCGGCACGCCTTCCTGGGTGCCGCCGAACCAGACGCAGCCGAGCCGGCCGTCCGGGAGGGTGAGCAGGTTGGCGGCGTGGCTCTGCACGGTGGGGGCGGGCAGGTAGGCGAAGTCGGCGCCGTCGGCCCGCTTCACGGCCCCGTCCGGGGTGATGGTGCTGTAGCTGTCCGTGGTGGTGTTTGTCATGGTTCAGTCCTTTGTGGTTCCGGCAGCGGCGCGGGCGGCGTCGAGGTGGGACTTGGCGATCTGTTCCAGGTGCGTCAGGTCCGAGGCGATGGTGGTGAAGGTGTAGCCCTGCGCCAGCCGCTGGTTGGCCACAGTGCCGGCAGGGGTGTGGATGCCGGCGGCGATCCCCGCGGAGGCGGCGGCCTCGGCGATGGTCTCCATGGCGGCGTTGAATTCGGCGTCGACGGCGGGGTCCCCGGGGAAGGCGCCGCCCACGGCGATGGCCAGGTCCGACGGGCCCACGTAGATGCCGTCCAGGCCCGGAGTGGCGCAGATTTCCTTGACGTTGGCCAGGCCCTCGGGAGTTTCGATCATGGCGAAGACCAGGGTGGTGGCGTTGGCGTCAGCCGGCTTGGGCCCGATCCGCAGGGCAGAGCGCATGGGCCCGTAGGAGCGGCCGCCCAGCGGCGGGTACTTGGCTGCCGCCACGGCGGCAGCGGCGTCCTCGGCGTTGTTGATGAGCGGGACGATGACGCCCACGGCGCCGGCGTCGAGTGCCTTGCCGATCGCGGTGAAGCCGTTGGCCTCCACGCGGACCATGCCGACGGCGGTGTGCCCGGCGTCGATGGCCATCAGCCCGTTCAGCACTCCCGAGTAGCCGAGCAGGCCGTGCTGCGCGTCCAGGGCCACGTAGTCGTAGCCGAGCCGGCCGATGCGTTCGGTGGCCACGGGCGCGTCCAGCACCGCCCAGTAGCCCACGGCCTGTTCACGGGCGCGGATCTTGCGGGCGAATTCGAGGGCCAGTTCGGAGGTCATCAGAGTCCTTCAGTCAGTTCGGTTCAGGAAGTTGGTGAGAAATCAGCGGTTGTAGGCGGGCATGGGCCCGCGGAGCGAGGTGCCCACGGCGTCGCAGGCTTCCACGGCGTCGGCCGGCAGGGGCCCGTTGGCCACGGCGGCGATGTTGGCGCGCAGCTGTTCCACCTTGGACCCGCCCAGCAGCATGGAGCCCACGCCGTCTCGGTAGGCCAGCCAGCGGAGGGACAGCTCTGCGAGGGAAACCCCGGCATCCGAAGCGATCCGGGACAGCTCCCCGATGGCATCGAACAGCTGCTTGTCCCAGTACCGCTGCGTGTACATGGCGGCGAGCTTGGAGTCGCCGTAGCGTCCCTCGGTGGGCTTGGCGTCGAAGCTGTGCTTGCCGGTGAGCAGCCCGCCGCCCAGGGGGTTGTAGACCATGGTGTGCACGTTGTGGGTGGACGCGAACTCGAGGTATTCCTCCTCCAGCCGGCGGGCCACCAGGTTGTACAGCTGCTGTGCGACGACGGGCCGCGGCGCCCCCACGTCGCGCGCCATGTGGATGACGTCGGCGATCTGCCAGGCGGCGAAGTTGGACACGCCCAGCGCGCCGATCTTCCCCTCGGCAACCAGCTCGGCCACGGTGGACAGCGTCTCAGAGAGAGGCGTGGTCCGGTCCGGCTGGTGCAGGTAGAACAGGTCGATGCTGTCCGTGCCCAGCCGGCGCAGGCTGCCCTCCACGCTGGCGCGCAGCCCAGCGGGCGAGAGCGGTGAATGGGAGCCGTGGTCCGCGTGGGGCATGCCGGCCTTGGACGCCAGGATGACGCCGTCGCGCTTTCCCTTCAAGAGCCGCGCGAGCATCTCCTCGGTCACGCCGCCCACGTAGGCGTTGGCGGTGTCGATGGTGGTGATGCCGGCGTCGAGCGCTTCCTCCACCATCCGCCCGGCGGTGGCCTCGTCTACCGTGTCGCCGAACGTCATGGTCCCCAGGACCAGCCGGGAGATGGGGAGTTTCAGGCCGTCCACCTGGGCGCCTTCGGGCTGCTTGCTCATGCGTTGATTCCTCGTGGTTGCGTTCTTCGGTGGGTAAAGGTCATGCCTGGCTGGGCTAGTTCGATTGGTTGGCGAGGGCCAGGGAGCGGACCAGGTGCCGCGGCTTGAGGCCCGTCATGGTGGAGGGGTCCAGGGCCGCGCGGCGGAGCTTGCGGGTGTAGTCCTCCTTGGGGGCGGTCAGGACGGACGCGGTGGAGCCGTGCTCAACCAGCCTGCCCTTCTGCATCACCATGACGCTATCGCTGATCTCCTGCACCACGCCAAGGTTGTGCGAGATGAACACGTAGGTAATGCCGGTTTCGTCCTGGATGGATTTCAGCAGCCGCAGCACCTGCGCCTGCACGGACACGTCCAAAGCGCTGGTGGCCTCATCGCAGACCAGCAGTTCGGGCTTGGACGCGAGCGCCCGGGCGATCCCGATGCGCTGGCGCTGGCCGCCGGAGAATTCGGAGGGGTGCTTGTCCAGGGACCGGACGGGCAGGCCCACCTGGTCGATCAGCTTCGCTGCGGCCTTGTGCCGTTCCGCCTTGGACCGGACGCCCTGCAGCTTCAGCGGCTCGGCCACGATCTCCTGCGCGGTCATGTGCGGGTCCAGCGAGCCGTACGGGTCCTGGAACACCATCTGGAACCTGGAGCGCATGGGCCGCAGCTTGGCCTCGCTCATGGACGCGATGTCCGTGCCGTCCAGCTCGATCCGCCCGCTGGTGGGGGTCACCAGCCGCATCAGCGCCTTGGCGATGGTGGACTTGCCGCAGCCGGATTCACCCACCACGGCGATCGTCCTGCCTTTGTCCACGGAGAAGGACACGTTTTCAACTGCCCGGAAGGTGCCGCCCGGCACGTGGTAGTCCACCACGAGGTTTTCGACGGCGAGGAACGGCTTCGTCATGGCTTTGCTCCGGTCTGAGTGAGGGCTGGGTCAGGGGTGGCTGGGGATCCGGCAGCGTGCGCAGCGCGGCGTCCGGGGGCGGCGGCGGGGGTTTCGTCCCATGGCCCCAGCACCGGCACGGCGGCCAGCAGGTCACGCGTGTACTGGGTGGCGGGGTGGTCCACGATCTGCTGGACCTCGCCGGACTCCACGAAGGAGCCGTCCTTCATCACGTGGATGCGGTCCGAGATCAGCCGGGCGACGCCGAGGTCGTGCGTGATCATAAGGATGCCGATGCCGCGCTGCTCCTGCAGTTCCAGCAGCAGGTCCAGGATGCCGCCCTGCACGGTGACGTCCAGGGCCGACGTCGGCTCGTCCGCCACCAGCAGCTGCGGCTCGCTGGCCAGGGCGATGGCGATCAGCACGCGCTGCAGCATGCCGCCGGAGAGCTGGTGCGGGTACTTCTTCAGCTGCTTCTCCGGGGTGGGGATGTGCACCTGTTCCAGGAGCCGGACGGCCCGGGCCTCCAGCGCGCCCTTGTCCTTGGCGGAGGCGGCGCCGGCAATCCGGATGGCCTCGAACAGCTGGCTGCCGATCGAGTGCACCGGGCTGAGCGCCGTCATGGGGTCCTGCGGGATCAGGGCGAGGGTCTTGCCGCGCACCTTGTCGATGGCCTTGGGATCGGCGGTGATGTCGACGCCGTCAATCAGCACGGTGCCGGACAGTACCGCCAGGTCCTCGGGCAGCAGGCGGAGGATGCCCATCGCCGTCGTCGATTTTCCGGAGCCGGACTCGCCGATGATGGTGACCGTCTCGCCCCGGCGGATGCTGAAGCTGACGGAGTCCACGGCACGGATGATGCCGGCGTCGGTGATCAGTTCCACCTGGAATTCGCGGACCTCCAGGAGCGGCTGTTCTGCGTGGGATGTAAGAGAAGTCATGTCAGGCACCCTTCTTCTTGCGGCGGGGACGGTCGCGGAGGCCGTCGCCCAGCAGGTTGACGCCCACCACCATGAGCACGATCACCAGGCCGGGCAGGGTGACCATCCACCAGGAGGTGGTGATGTAGTCTTGGCCGTCGGAGATAATGCGGCCCCAGGTGGCGAAGGGCCGCTGCGGTCCGGCACCCAGGAAGGACAAAGCGGATTCGAGCAGCACGGCCTGGGCCAGCAGGAGCAGGACCACAAGGGTTGCCTGCTTGATGACGTTGGGGACGATGTGCTGGATGAGGATCTGGATCTTGTGCAGGCCCAGGATCCGGGCGGCGGAGACGTACGGCTTTTCGCGTTCCACCAGCACCATGGAGCGGGTGAGGCGGGCGACTTCTGGCCATTGGGCGATGGCGATCACGAAGGTGATCACGGGGATGGAGGGGCCGAACAGGGCCACCACCAGCAGCAGCATCATGAGCAGCGGCAGGGACATCTGGGCTTCGAGGACGCGGGAGACGATGGTGTCCACCCAGCCGCCGTAGTAGCCGGCGGCCGCGCCCAGGATGATGCCGATGGCGCCGGACACCAGCACGGCCAGCAGGCCGATGGTCAGCGAGACCTGGCCGCCGTGCAGCACGCGGGACAGGAGGTCCCGGCCCAGCTGGTCGGTGCCGAACAGGTGGCCGTCGGTGAGCGGCGGCAGGCGCCGGGCACCGAGGTCCTGGAAGTTGGCGTCCGGCAAGGGCAGCACCTGGGCCAGGATGATGGGGATGATCACCAGCAGGGTGCAGATGGTGCCCACAATGAGCTTCCACTTGGCGGCATTACGACGGCGGGTGGCGCCTGCCCTGGCGATGTCCGCCTTGGTGACGGCGCTGGGGCTGGGCTGCCTGACTGTCTCTCCGGCTCCGCCGGGAGTGGGGGTTGCGGTGTCGAGGCTCATGCTGTTGCCGCCTTTCCAAGACGAACGCGGGGATCAAGGAGCGGGTAGGCGAGGTCGATGAGGAGCTGGACGCCCACCGCCAGCAGCGCGGTGAGGAGGACCGTGGCCTGGATGAGGGGGTAGTCGCGGGTTTCCAGGGCCCGCACAATCAGGGAGCCGACGCCGGGCCAGGCGAACACCACTTCCACCACCACCACGCCGTTGAGCATCGCGGCGAACCGGGTGCCCAGGGCCGTGAACACGGGGATGGCCGAGCTGCCCATGGCGTAGCGCCAGGTCAGTGCCGAGCTGCGGACGCCGCGGGAGCGGGCCACCGTGAGGAACGGGGCTGCCAGGTTGGTAGTCATTTCCCGCCGGACCATGCGGGAGATCAGGGCGATCTGCAGGATGGCGATGGTGATGGTGGGGAGCACCAGCCCGCCCCAGGTGGCGAAGCCGGAGGCGGGGAAGATCGGGATCAATACTGCGAAGCCGGTGAGGAGCATGATGCCGGTCCAGAAGTCCGGCATGGACTGCCCGGCGATGGTGAGCACGTTGACGCCCAGTTCCTTGCCGGTGTCCGGGCGGCTGGACATCCACACACCCAGCGGGATGGCCACGACGGCGGTGAGCAGGATCGCGGCGGTGGCGAGGGTCAGGGTGTACGGCATCCGCTCGGCCACCACCTGCATGGCCGGGGCCTGGAAGGAGTAGGACTGGCCCAGGTTGCCGGTGAACAGCTGCTGCAGGAAGATCCAGTACTGCTCCAGCACCGGCTTGTCCAGGCCGAACTGCTCCCGCACCGCGGCGAGCTGTTCGTTGCTGGCCAGGGGGCCGGCGTAGGACACGGCGGGATCGCCCGGGGCCATGCGGATGAGGATGAACACGGTGGACACCGTGAGGAACACGGTCAGCAGGCCCTGTCCCAGGCGTTTCAGGATGTAGTTCGTCATGGCTTAGGCCTCCAGCCGGACATCAACAAGGGGGTAGGAGTTGGTGGGTGCCAGGTTGATCCCGGACACCCGCTCCCGGTGGGCGAGGACGGATTTGGGGACGAACGCCCAGGCGCAGGGCCAGGTGTCCCACACGGCCTGCTGTGCGTCGTTCAGCAGTTCGGTCCTGCGGGCCGGGTCCGCTTCGGCGGAGGCGGCCTGGATCTTGGCGGTGACCTCGGGGATCACGTAGCCCTGGTAGGTGTCGCGGGTGGCTTCCTTCTCGGGGGTGCCGGAGTACATGCCCTGGAGCATGGTGATGGCCAGGCCGGTGGGGCTGGGGTAGCCGTTGCCCAGCAGGTCCCAGTCGCCCTGCTTGCCCTGGCGCCAGGCCAGGATGTTGCCGCCGGGTTCGAACTGCTGCAGCTCGGCCTTGACGCCGATCTTGCCGAACATCTCCACCAGGGCCTCCATCACGGAGGTGTCGGAGGCGAACTCGCCGGTTTCCCAGATGATCTTCAGGGTGAGGTCCTTGACGCCCAGTTCCTCGAGGGTGGCCTTGGCCTTCTCGGGATCGTAGACGTATTCGCCGGTCTTGTGGTACCCGGTAAGGCTGGAGGGCGTGACGCCTTCGGCCTGGGTGACGGAGTCCACCAGCACGTCGCGGACCAGCGCCTCGCCGTCGATCGCCATGCTGAGGGCCTGGCGGACGCGGGGATCGGCCAGCGGGTGGCCGGCGGGCTTGCGGAAGTTGAAGAAGATCTGGTTCAGGCGGAGGCTGGAGGCTTCCTGGAGTTCGACGCCGGGAAGTCCGGCGAGCTGTTCGCGGGAATCCGGGGTGATGGAGTCGATGACGTCCACCTCGCCGCTGCGCAGGGCGATGACGCGGCTGGATTCCTCGGGGAGGAACCGGACTTCCACGTTGTCCACCTGCGGTGCCGGGCCCCAGTAGTTCTTGTTGCGTTCCAGGCTGTAGGTGCCGGCGCCGCGGTTGAACTTCGTGACAATGTACGGGCCGGTGCCCACGCCCTCCTGCAGTTCCTCCGGTTTGTTCTGCGCGGCCGGGGTTATCAGGATCATGCTCATGAGCGAGTCCAGGATGGGGATGGGCTTCTTGGAGACCATCCTGAAGGTGCGGTCATCCACGGGGACAACTTCGGGGAATTCGGGGAAGAAGCCGGCCACGAAGGAGCCCTGCACCTGCTGGTACATCTTCAGGGCCGTGGCTACGTCCTCCACTTGCACGGGGCTGTTGTCCGAGTAGCGGATGCCCTCGCGGAGGGTTACGGTCCATTCCGTGGGGCCGGTCATCTCGAAGCGCTCGGCCAAGACCAGCACGGGCTTGGTTTCGGGGCCGATGGCGGTGAGGCCCTGGCGGACGGCGCGCTGCACGGTGACGGCGGCGTCGAACTGGTTGAGCTTGTTGTCCAGGCTGACCAGGGAGCGGTTGAGTGCCAGGGTCAGGGTGCTGGGTCCCGGGAGTCCGGTGGGGCCGGCGCAGCCGGCGAGGCTGCCGGTGCCCAACAGAAACCCTGCTGCCGCGCCGAACTGCAGCAGGCGGCGGCGGGAAATCTCACTTCCTTGAGGAAGAACGGTCATCGTTGACCTCTCGGTAGATCGGGGGGACGGCTGCCGGCCGGAGTGGCTGCGCCGAATGTTGTGTCCATCACTGTGCCACTCCTGCGCAAATTGCGCAACCCCTCTAGCGTGATTCGCGCAAGCATGTCATGATGAATGCATCCCGCCACTGCGCGGGCCCCAGCCGACGACGAGAGGAGCAACGTGGCTTCCGTATTTGTGCAGGCCGACGATTTCTCCGGCGCCGCCGAGGTTGGCTCCTGCTTTATGCAGCACGGGCTGAGTGCGCAGGTCCTGCTAGGCACTTCCACTGTTCCGGAAGCGCACGACGCCGTCACCTCCTTTGCGGGGCCCGGCACCGACGTGGTGGTCACCGATACGCATTCCCGCGGGCTTGCTGATTCTGCTGCCGAGGCTCTGGTCAAGGAAGCCTTCGCCGGCCCCGACGCCGATACTGCGCAGGTGTTGTTCAAGAAGATCGACTCCCTGTGGCGCGGCAACGTCCGCGCCGAAGTTTCCGCCCTGGCGGGGCTTGGTTTCCACGCCGTTGTTGCGGGCGCACTCCCCCAGCTGCAGCGGTCCGTCGTGGACGGCCGCCCTGTGGTTGCCGGGACTCCCCTGACGGAGACGGACCTATGGCAGGCAGAGCAGTCGGCCCCGCCGGCGGACATCCCCTCACTGCTGCGCCCTGAGGATCCCTCCTCGGTGCAGACCGTGAACCTGGCCGAGGTGCGGTCCGGATCGCCGGCCGCAACACTGGCCATGCTGCTGGACTCGGACCAGCCCGCGCTGGTGGTGGCCGACGGCGAAACCGTCCAGGACCTGGAGTCCGTGGTGGACGCCCTGCTGGAGCTGGACTTCCAGGCCTGCGGCCGGCGCATCGTGCTGGTGGGTACCGGCGGAACGGCTGACGTTCTTGCAGAGCGCCTTTCAACGCACCTTGCGCGAAATGCGCAAGCTGGGGCACAAACGGACGCAACCACCGCAGAAGCGCCGGGAGCTGCCAAGCCGGTGCTCGCCGTCGTCGGCTCCGCGTCCGGAACTGCGCAGGCGCAGCTGGCCACACTCGAGGCCCAGGGCTTCACGATGGTCCGGCTGCACCCGCAGTACGCAGGAGCCAGCGGGGCCTACGCTCCCCAGCTGGCCCAGGTTTCAGCGGATTTGCGGGCAGGCCACCGCGTAGCCGTCACACTGGCCGCTTCAAAAGTGGACCCGTCTGGGTCAGCCCGCATCGTGCAGGCCCTGTCCGGGTTTGCCGCCGAGGCAGCGAAGGCAACACCAGCAGACCTGATCCTCACCGGCGGTGAGACGGCCCGGGAAGTCCTGGACGCCATCGGCCTCCACCGGCTGGTACCGCTTGCGGCCGTGCAGCACGGGGCCGTGCTCAGCCGCGCCGATGACGGGACGCTGGTGGGCACCAAGCCCGGCAGCTTCGGTAACGACCTGGCACTCTTACAGCTTTACGACGAAATCCGGGAGCGCCGCGGCCTGGCCGCGCAGGCTCCCGCCACCAACCTCTCCCCTCAAGACCAACCCTCTGGAGCACCCATGACAACCGAAGCAATCAACACCGAGCAGAACGCCCTCCCTTACGTTGCCGTCACCATGGGCGACGGCGCCGGGGTGGGGCCGGAGGTGGTGGTGGCCGCCGTGCTGGATCCGCAGAGCAACGCCGAGTGCCGGCCCGTGGTGATCGGCGACGCGGTGCGCCTGCGCCAGGCCGCGGACGTCCTGGGTATCGAGGCGGACATCCAGAGCATCGAGGACGTGGAGGACGCGGTGTTCACACCAGGCCGGGTGAACGTGATCGACCTGGCGCTGCTGCCGGAGGACCTGCCGTGGGGCCAACTCTCCCCCGTGGCCGGGCATGCCGCGTACGAGTACATCCGGGTGGCCAGCGAACTGGCGATGGCCGGGAAGGTGCAGGCCATCTGCACGGCGCCGCTGAACAAGGAGGCGCTGCACTCGGCCGGTCACATCTTCCCCGGGCACACGGAACTGCTGGCGCACCTGACGGGCACGGAGGAAGTGTCCATGATGCTCTCCACCCCCAAGATCCGGGTGATCCACGTGACCACGCACATCGGGCTGATGGACGCCATCCGCAAGATCAACCCGGACCTGGTGGAGCGCACCATCCGCCGCGGCCACGAGGCGCTGGTCCGCGCGGGCATCCCGAACCCGAAGATCGGCGTGTGCGCCATCAATCCGCACGCCGGCGAGAACGGCCTGTTCGGCCAGGGCGAGGAAGCGGAGAAGATCGAACCGGGTGTGAAGGCGGCGCAGGCGGCCGGGATCAACGCGGTGGGCCCGTTGCCTGCGGACACGCTGTTCTTCCTTGCCGGCCGGGGCGATTACGACCTGGTGGTGGCCATGTACCACGACCAAGGGCACGGGCCGGTCAAGGTGCTGGGCATCGAGGCCGGCGTGAACATCACGGTGGGCCTGCCGGTGATCCGCACGTCCGTGGACCACGGCACCGCGTTCGACATCGCCGGCAAGGCGATCGCCGATTCCCGGTCCATGGTGGAGGCGCTGCACCAGGCTGCCGAGATGGCCACCCGGCCGGCCGTCGCCGTGTAGGCGTTGCTGCGGGGACTGGGCGGGGGCCGGAACTAGCATGGGTACCACTGCCACGGGAAGGAGACCGGGAATGCTGAGCGCAAACGCGCGGCGCGAGGAGATCTACCACCTTGCCGTGACCACCGGGCTTGCCTCCGTTGAGGAACTCTCCGCCCGGTTCGAGGTGACGGCGTCCACCATCCGCCGGGACCTGGCTTTGCTGAACGGGCAGGGCCGGCTGGCCCGCACCTACGGCGGGGCCATGGCGCTCGGCGCGCACCCGGAGGCGTCCCTGCGGCAGCGCACCGGCGAGGCATTCGAGCAGAAGCACGCCATCGCCCGCTGGGCGGCGTCCGTGATCGTCCCCGGGGAGAACATCCTGCTCGACGCCGGCTCCACCGTAGGTGCCCTGGCCCACGAACTGCGCGGGTTCGAAAAGCTGTCCGTGACCACCCCGGGCATCAACACCATGCAGGAACTCGCCGACTCCGAGGGCATCGAGGTGGACTGCCTCGGCGGCCGGCTGCGCAGCCTTTCGCAGAGTTTTGTGGGACCGCTGGCCGAGACAGCGCTGGAGCGGATGAGCTTCGACCGAGTGTTCCTGGGCGCGGACGCCGTCACCGCCGAAGACGGCATCTGCGAAGCCGACCACGCCCAGACCCGGCTCAAAGAACTCATGGCCCGGCGCGGCCGGGAAGTGTACGTTCTGGCTGATTCGTCCAAGCTAGGCCTGCGGCCGTTCCACGCCTGGGCCCGGCTCGCCTTGCCGTGGACCCTGGTGACGGACGACGGCGCCGACCCCGCCCAGGTGCAGAAGTTCCGGGACGCCGGGGTACGGGTTGAGGTGGCTGCCGTCGGCGTCGACGGCGCAAGTAGGTAGCAGCACATGTCGTTATGAGGGCTCATAACGACATGTGCTGCTACCTACTTGGGTGGGGCGGACTACAGCGGGGCGGCCTGGCTGCTGTCATACCCGAGCGCACGGCTGGCTTCCATTCCCGCCCGGGCCACCACCGGCCCCAGCCGCTCGACGTCGCCGGGCCCGATCCGCTGGGTCGGGAATCCCAGCCCAATGGCGCAGGCGAGCCGTCCGGCATGGTCAAAGACGGGCGCGCTGATGGAACCCACGTCCTCGTTCCGTTCCCCGAACGCCGCGTAGAACCCCTGCTCCTTCGCCACCGCCGCCTGCTGGCGGAGCAGCTCCAGGGAGGCCGGCGTGTGGGGGGTAAAGCTGTTCAGGCCGTGCTCATCCAGGGCGGACCACGCCTCTGGGTCGAACGCCAGGAAGATCTTCCCGGGAGCTCCGGCATGCAGCGGCATCACCATGCCCACCATGAACGGCCGCATCACCACGTGCCGGGTCTCGGCCACGGCAATGATGGTCCTGAAAGCACCGTCCCGGACATACAGGCAGGCCGTCTCACCGGTCTCATCGCGCAGCTGCTGCAGGACCGGTTTCACCAGCCGGACCACGTCCAGCCCGAACGTGCCGGGGGTGGCCCAGCGGACCAGTCCGATGCCGATCCGGTAGCGGTCGCCGTCGCGGTCCAGGAAGCCCTCCCGCAGCATGTTCTGCACCAGGCGCTGGCAGGTGCTGGACGGTAAACCGGTCTTCCGGATGATCTGTTGCAGCGTGGGCTCCGGCTCATCCACCGAAAAACAGTCCAGGATCTCCGCCACCTTGTGCAGGACCAGCAGGGGTGAGGCCCCAGCACCCGCTTCCGTCGCCACTGTCTTCAAATTCCCTTCGGCAGTCTTCCTCGAAGCTCCAGTTTAGTGAGCACATGGACGGGCGCTTGGCATGTGATCCATTTGACATCCCCGCAAAGCATCCCACATCATGGGATCAGAACCCACTCTATGGGTTGTAGCGAATGAACCCCATCACAACGACGTGGAGAAACCATGACTACCGCTGACATCACCTGCGAAACCGCCCCCGAGCCCAAGCGCCCCGGGATGAGCCGCGTGGGACTCATCGTCCCCAGCTCCAACACCACCATGGAGACCGAACTGCCGGAACTGTTCCGGCGCCAGGCAGAGGCGACCGGCCACAAGTACACCTTCCACTCGGCCCGCGCCGGCATGAAGAAGGTCACCCGGGAAGAGCTGCTGGCCATGGTGGGCAAGGCAGCCGACTGCGCCGAAGCAGTCTCCGACGCGGACGTGGACGTCATCGCCTACGCCTGCCTCGTTGCCGTCATGGCACAGGGCCCCGGAGCCCACGAGGGCTCGGAGAAAGTCATCGCTGACGCCGCCGCCGGCAACGGCCACCCTGCCCCCGTGACCAGCAGCGCCGGCGCCCTGGTCCGCACCCTGCAGGAAATCGGCGCCAGCAAGGTGGCTATGATCACCCCCTACATGAAGCCGCTCACCAAGATGGTGGTGGACTACATCGAAGGCTCCGGCATCACGGTGCTGGACGCCATCAGCCTCGAGGTTGCGGACAACCTCGAGGTCGGCTGCCTTGACCCGCAGAACCTGCCCGCGCTTGCCCGCAGCCTGCAGCGCGAGGGTGCGGACGCCGTCGTACTGTCCGCATGCGTCCAGATGCCGTCGCTGGCTGCGGTCCAGGCCGTGGAGGACGAGCTCGGACTGCCAGTCATCACGGCGGCCACGGCCACCACGTACGAGGTCCTCAAGGCGCTCGGCCACCAGCCTGCCATCACGGGAGCCGGCAGCCTGCTGTCCGGCGCCGGCGTCCTCACTCCCGCGAATTCCTAGGCGGCAGTCACCATGTCCCTGTCCATCATCGCGTTCCTGGTATTGGTGGCGGCCTTCGCCATCGGTTCCTTCACCAAGATCAACGCCGGCCTGCTGGCTACCGTTGCCGCGTTCGGTGTCGGCACCCTCCTGGCAGGCATGTCCATCAAGGACGTCATCGGCCAGTTCCCCGCCGGGCTCTTCTTCATCCTGGTAGGCGCCACCCTGCTCTTCGCCATTGTCCGGATCAACGGCACCATCGACCTGCTGGCCTACTGGGCTGAACGGCTGGCCGGCGACCGGAAAATCCTGGTCCCCGTCCTGATGTTCCTGCTGACGGCCGCCCTGGCTTCCGCCGGTGCGTTCACCCCTGCCGCCATCGCCATCGTGGCGCCGGTGGGCCTGGCGCTGGGCATGCGGTTCGGAATCAGCACCCTGGCCATGGGCCTGGTCATCGTCCAGGGTGCCAACGCCGGCGCCTTTTCACCGGTCAACCCCTTCGGCGTGCTGGCCAACAAAATGCTGGAGGACGCAGGAGCCACTGACGGTTCCTTCAAGCTCTACGCCTACTGCTTCATCTTCAATGCCGTCCTGGCCGCCATCGCCTACGTCCTGGTGCAGGCCATCATGAAGCGCCGGGCAGCCAAGGAGCAAGCACGCCTCCAGGCCGGCGAGGCCGGAGAGGCACAGCACGACGGCGGCGCTGCCGCTCCCGCCGGAAACGGCGCCCCAGGTCCGTCCGGCTCGGGAACGGCGGTGCTCACCGCGCCCGCGCAGACTTCCGTGGCAACCGGAAGCACCACCAGGACCGGCCCCGAGAAGGTGGCCGCAACCCCCATGCGCATCCTCACCCTGGTGGGCATCGCCGCCCTGCTGGTGCTCACCACCGTCCTGGGCATTGACGTCGGCGTCGCTTCCCTGATCATTGCCACGGTGCTGATCGTCCTTGACTCGGGCGTGCAGAAGCCGGCAGTGGAAAGCATGCCGTGGTCAGCCATCATCCTGGTGACCGGCATCGTCACCTACGTGGGCATGCTGGAAGAGATGGGTGCGCTGAAGGAACTGCAGGAAGGCATTGCCGGCCTGGGCAACAGCTCCCTGGCCGCCCTGATCACCAGCTACGTGGTGGCCATCGTCTCCGCCTTTGCCTCCACCACGGGCACACTGGGTGTCATCAGCCCGGTGGTCGCACCCATCGCCATGGATCCGCTGCTGACGCCCATCGGGGTAGTCACGGCCATCGCCATCAGCTCCTCGGTGGTTGACGTGAGCCCGATGTCCACCAGCGGCGCCCTGCTGATGGCGAGCGCGCAGCCCAAGGACGAGCGGATGTTCTTCCGTGCCCTGCTGCTGTGGGCCATCGCGATGATCGCCGTGGTGCCGCTCCTCGTCTGGTTCGTGTTCGTCCAGCTGGGCCTCGGCTAAACACCATCCATCCGAAGGGAAAGGGATGTCCTGCGTGGCAGGGCATCCCTTCTCTTTCTTTACGCGGCCTGGCTTGGCTTGATATGGCCCCGGCGTCCGCCGGTTTCAGGCCTTCGGCCGGAAGTGGCCCGGCCAGTCCTTGAACCGGATGCGGGTGAGGTCCTGGACCTCGCCGAGGGTGCCCCATTCGTCCAGGCCCAGCCGGGCCAGCGGCTCCAGCAGGTCGATCCGCGGGTGGCTTCCCTCCAGTACCGCGCTGTCCACGGCAGCATGCGTCACTTCGCCGAACACCAGGGTGGAATCCCCTATCGGCAGCACCGAGTGGAGCCGGCATTCGAGCACAGCCGGAGATTCCCCGACGCGCGGCGCGGCCACGGTGACGCTCGGCTCCCGGGTCAGCCCGGCGGCGTCGAACTCGCTGACGTCCGGCGGGAAATTGGTGCCGGTGGCATTGACCTCCTCCAGGAGGGCGGCCGGGGCCAGGTTGACCACGAATTCCCCGGACGCGGTGATGTTGCGGAGCGAATCCTTCTCCCCCACCGAGGTGAACTGCACGATGGGCGGATTGGTGGACGCCACGGTGAAAAACGAGTGCGGGGCCAGGTTGTCAACGCCCTCCGGCGAAACGCTCGATACCCAGGCGATGGGCCGGGGCACCACCACCGCGGTGAGCAAGCGGTAGAAATCCCGGGCGGACGTGTCCGTGGGGCTGAAATCAGTACGCATGCTGCCACACTAACGGTGGCAGCACGAAGGGAGACACAACATGAGGTTCCAGCCGTACCGTTCACCATCAACCGGCCGGGAGGTACGCGCAGTCCTCTTCGACACTTTCGGCACCGTGGTGGACTGGCGCACCGGCGTCGCCCGGCACGCGGCAGCCTTCGCCGCCGACCAGGGACACGAGCTCGACGCCGAGGCCTTCGCCGATGACTGGCGCGCCCTGTACCAGCCGGCCATGGAAGCCATCCGTTCCGGACAGCGGGGCTTCGCCACACTGGACGCGCTCCACCGGGAAAACCTGGACCAGGTGCTCCGGCGGCATGGGTTTGATCCCGGGCAGCTGGGCGGGGAGGCGCTGGATGGGCTGAACAAATGCTGGCACAGGCTGCCGCCGTGGCCGGACAGTGTGGAGGGCCTGGCAGCCGTCCGCCGGAGCTACATCGTGGGGCCCCTGTCCAACGGCAACACCTCGCTGCTGCTGGACATGGCAAAAAACGCCGGGCTTCCGTGGGATGTGATCATCGGCTCGGACATGACCCGCACGTACAAGCCGCTGCCCCAGGCCTATCTTCGGACTGCGGGGTTCCTGGACCTCAACCCCGGTGAGGTGATGCTCGCGGCCGCCCACAACAACGACCTTCATGCTGCCCGGGAGGCGGGACTGGCGACGGCATTCATCGCCCGCCCCACCGAATACGGCCCGGACCAGGTGGCGGACCTGGCGCCGGAGAGCGATTGGGACCTCTCGGCGTCGAGCATTCCGGACCTGGCGGACCTGCTCGGGGCCTGAACCGGCTCATCGAACGTTGCCCTATGGACGTGTGCCACATGGCAAGGCGGCATTACCGCCGTTAACGCGCAGGAAGCGGCCGATGCAGCCAGTCCTGTCCAGGACCTGTAAAATCTTCTGATGCCTTTTTCTCAACCCCTCCTCCGCCCCTTAAGCTGCCTCCGCACCGAGTCCCTGACCGGTGGGACGGCATGATGCTGGGACGCCGGCGCTTCCTGGAGTGGATCGGGGCAGCGGCGGTAACGGCCGGGGTGCCCAGCGCGCTTACTGCCCCGCCCGCGGCAACTGTTCCCTCCCCTGTCTACGCGAACACCCGCTTCGTCAGCAGCGGCGGGGACGATGCCAACCCGGGCACCAAGGCAGCACCCTGGCAGACGCTTGGGAGGATCAGGGCGGCGCTTGACACCGGCGAAGTGGGGCGCGGCGACGCGGTCCTGTTGCGGCGCGGTGACGTGTTTTGGGGTTCCCTCAAGGTTCCTGTGCTGAAAGGGACAACGGGGGCTTTTACCCTCGGCTCCTACGGCAGTGGAGCGCTGCCACAGATCAACGGCTACAAGGTGAGCACGGACGCGTGGGCGCTGCACAGCCCCAACGTCTGGAAGCTGAACCTGACCGCCGGATCCGGGCAGTTCACCGGCAACACCGCCGGAACCTCAACCGACGTCGGATTCCTGAAGGCCGGCGGCACCATCCACGGATGGAAGCGGTGGAACCTGGCTGACCTGGCGCAGGACTGGGACTTTTTCAGCGACGATACCCACGTGTACGTGAGGCTGGGCGCATCCCCGGGTGCCAGCGTGGAGATAGCCGTGAAGCAGCAGGGTTTCCGTCCCGCCTCCAACACCAACGCCTCGGGCCTGCACATCCTTGGCCACGGCGCCCACGGCGTGGGAATTTACGGGACCCAGAACGCGCAGATCACAGACTGCCTGATTGAGGAAATCGGCGGTTCGCGAGTATCAAAGACCACCCGGTACGGGAACGGCGTGGAAATCTGGATTGGCTGCGAGAACGTGCTGGTCCAGGGCAACACGATCCGGCAGACGTATGACACGGGCACCACAATGCAGGGCAGTGCCGAGGGATCCAACGTTGCGTGGACGGACTGCAGGTTCGTGGGCAACACCATTGAGAACTGCAACCAGAGCCTGGAGGTCTGGTCCCGGGGAACACCGGCTGCAGGTACGGGACACATCCGGTGCTCGTTTACGGACAACGACTGCCGCGATGCCGGCTTCTCCTGGGCTGCCAACATCCGGCCGGACCAGGCCGGCATGGGCACGCACCTGCTGACCTACGATGTGGAGCTGCCCTGCGACATCGAGATTGCCCGGAACAGTTTCGTGGGCGCCAAGGACAACTTCGTGCGCTCCAGCGGCACCGGGCGGGAGATCCCCGAGGGCATCAGGACCCACAGCAACACCATCTCGCTGGACAGCGGGCAGAAGATTGCGTACCAGCATCCGGAAACCATCGAGCAGCTCGAGGCATGGCGTTCCCGTACCGGCAACGGACAGGCGTAGCCCGGGGCGCGCGGCGCCTGTCCTGGCCGGTGGCCGCCCAGCCCCGCTCGCCCGTGCGCGTGGCGGCACCTCTGGAGATAGCGGACGACGGCGGCATCACCCTGCCTGCCTCCCTCGCCAATCACCCGGCCGGCGCCGGGCAAACCCTCTGTGATGCAGCAGTTCCGGTCCTAGGACCTGGCGTCCTCATGTGCGGCGGTGGCCTCGGCGATCCGCTTGATTGCTGCGAGCGTTTTCGGAATGCCGTCCAGCGCCTGCCGGGTGCGGTCGGCGATCTGGGCGTCAGCGTCAGCACCGTACTTTTCCCCGAACATGGCTATGCCCTCCGGCAGGAATTCCCAAGACTCGGTGAGAGTGGTCCCGCCGTCTGCCGGGGTGAGGGTGAAGCCCCAGCGGACAAATTTGCCGCCGACCACCCAGGCGAACTCGCGGCCGCGCTCGGCGGTCACCACCTCCGAGCGGGTCTCCCAGGTCCTGTGCGGGAGCTCATTGCGGCCGGTGAACCACGCACCGGGCTGGCCGGCGCTGTCCTGGTCGTCCCACCAGCAGGACGTGCACACCGGGCTCCACTCACCGGTGCGGGTGATGTCGGAGACCAGGTCGTACAGCGCCTCTGCTGACGCCTTGACCGTGACCGACTCCTGGTGATGGCGGGTGCTGTTCTGATTCATGGATCCAACCTTACAGACGGTCACTTCTTCTGCCGCCGGCTGCCGCCGTGCCAGTCCTCCTGCCGGCCGACCGTACCGGAGGCGACCCCAAAGGCAGGAAGCTGCGGCTGCTCCCGCAGGCTTCGCTTGAGCTCCGCGAACCCAGGGAACCGTGCCAGCCCCACCACGTGGTCCCACAGCTCGGCGGCCGACTGGTCGTCCGGCAGCCGGCTGATCACCGGCCCGAAGAATGCCACGCCGGCGGGTGGTTCGAAGTGGATGATGGGCGTGCCCACGTCCTTGCCCGTCAGCCCCAGCGCCTCATCCGTCTCCTGCCGGATCTCCAAGTCCCAGGAGTCGTCGTCGAGCGCCTCCGCAAGCTCCAGGGGCAGGCCGGCCTGGGCCAGGACCGGCTCCACGAACTCCCGCGTCCCCCGTTCCTCACGCACCTCGGCCTCGCTGCGCTGGCCGGCCGTGTCTGGGGCAGTTTCGAAAATCTGGGTGCCGAACGCTTCGTACAGCCGGGCGATCGACTCGCGGCCATGCTCCGCCCGTGCCCGGGCCGCCACCCTCAGGAGCCGGAGCCCGGCCGTGTGTCCGGCCTCGTACTCAGGCGGGAACTGCGCGTCGTAGTCAACGTGGGCGTTGATCAGACGCAACGAAATGAACCACCAGTCCACGGTGTAGTCGCGCTGCGCCTGCACCTGCCGCACCCACTTGCTTGTCATCCAGGCGAAAGGGCAGACCGGGTCGAAATAGAAGTTGATGTCGGCATTCACGCGTCCACCCTTGCACCTGTTAGTGACGTGCGTCTAATCAACAAGGGAGATCACGCACCCCATGTGCACGGAGGCCCGCCCGAACAGTCAGCCAACCTAAGCTTGTCCAACAAACCCGTCACACCGGTAGGCTGGAAATCCTCCCGCACCACCACCAGTAAAGCGAGGCATAACGTGCACCAGGACGCCGCCCGGTTCCTGTCCCAGCCGGTGGCCGCCCAGCCCGGCGCGCCCCTGCGCGTCGCGGTGTACTCGCGGATCGCCGAAGCAATCCGCAACGGCCTCCTCACCCCCGGCTCCATGATCCCCACCGAAACCGAACTCGGCACGGACATGAAAGTCAGCCGCACCGTGGTCCGCGAAGCCCTCATGCTGCTCGAGGAGGACGGCCTCATCAGGGCGCGGCGCGGCGTCGGACGTTTCGTCTCGGACACCCTCCCCCGCATCGGCATCGAACGCATCCAGCCGTTCGAGGACGTCCTCGGCCGCCCGGGCCAGCCGGCAGAGGTCAAACGCACCCAGGTGGTCCGGCAGGCGGCGTCCGAATTCGTTGCCCCCGGCATTGGCGTGGAGCCCGGCACCGACTGCTGGCTCTGGGAATCCGTCCTGATCCGCGACGGCGAGGCCATCGCCCACCTGCAGGAAAACGTCACCGCCCAGCCGGTCAGCGTCGGCAAGGGCGCCGCCGCACCTCTTGAGATAGAGGACGACGGCGGGGCCACCTTGCTTGCCGCGCTTAACAAGCAGCTGGGCCGGCTGACCGGGCCGGGCGAGTGCCAGATCAGCCTCAGCCAGGTGGGCCCCAGCCGGGCGAAACTGCTGGACCTGCGCCCGTCGGACCCGGTACTGGTCCTCACGCAGTACGTCCGGAACGGCAACCGGCCGTTTTACCTGGCCCAGTGCCTGGTGTCCGCCAAGGCAGGCCACCTTTCGGTGATGCAGCAGTTCCAGTCCTGACACTGGCAGCGACCGTCACGTCCAGCGGCACCAGGGTCACGTCCAGTCGGCGGCCAGCACCAGGGCGGCGGCCTCGGGGTCGTGCCAGATGTTCGCCTCGGCGACGGGCGTGATATTCCCCGGCGCCAGCACCGCCCCAGCCATCACCGTCATCTGCCGACACGCTCAATCCGACAAAAAGATTTACCTTGGGCTCCGATAACAGGGCAACTAAGAAGCCCTGCACAGATAAAGCGCAGGGCTTCTGAATCTGAACAGGACGTCGTTACGAGCCGAATGCAGCTTTGTACAGGTCGTTGACGCTTGGACTCAGGACCCCGCTGACCCGCAGGAGGACTTTGCCTTTCTGGTGGTGCCACTCGGTGCCGAACGCGGGTCCTGCCTTCTGCAAAATCCCTTGGATGTACTCGGAGCGGGCCGCTGCGTCCGCCTCGTTGGCGAACACCTCCACCACCGCGCCGCTGTCGATGCCGGTCTCACCCGGGGTTGCACCGGCGTCGGCGATCCATGCTGCAGAGGTGTACTGGTTGGGCCTACCCAGGAGTTTATTGCTGTCGAGCTCCTCCGTGACTGTGGTGATCCCGGTGATCTCAAGATTTTGGTCTTGAGCTCCATAGCGACTGCGGTTGCGTCAGTGGCTTGAGCGGGAGCCGGACTAGGCGTGGGTGTAGCCGATGCTGCAGTCGTTCCTGGCGCCGCAGTGCTCGCTGCTGGTTGGGTTGAAGGGGCCGAGCAGCCAACCAGAATAGTTGCCGCCACCCCAAGGGCGACTAGATGTATACGCATACATCCGATGATAGGGGCGCTAGCGGCAGGGACGTGCGCGGCTCTCCGCAGGAGGCTACATGAAGTACGGATCGCAGGCTGTCGCCGCGAAGTGAAAGCGCAGCGAAACGTTCCAGGACTAGCTGGCCCCGAGCCATTCCGCCTCAGCGGGTCGCGGTGCGTCATGGAACAGTCAGATGCCGCGCTTTGCTCCCACCTCGTGTACTAATAACCCGTACAGAACATCCTGTGCGCCGTCGATGAAGACAGCGGCAGCGAGCACTTTAGGGGGACAAATTGAATAAACGGTTAGTTGCGGTAGGGGCAGCACTCCTGGCATTGGCGGTCAGCGGATGTGGTGCATCCACTCAAACCGGCGGCGGTAGCGCGTCGGGCAGCAGCATAGAACCGGGAGCACCGGCGACAATGTCGGCGGCGACCGAAGTGAAATTGGGAACAACAGCAGACGCTATTGCGGCCGGTTGGCTCGCCGGAAATGCCAATCCCGACTTTCCGGCAGGGGAAGCAGGCAAGGTTGATGTTGTAGCCTCCGCCCCCATAAAAGTAAACGCCGCCGGACTGGTGACCCTGCCCGTGGCCGTGCGCAATGGCACCAATGAGTCCATCACGAGTGTCGAGGTCACCGGGGCGGCCATGGATGAAACCGGCAAAATCCTGGCCTCTGGCCGTAGCCAGGGCTTCTCCCCTGCAGTGGTGCCAGCCGGTGCTGTTTCCCTCGGTTACGTCTTCTTTGACTCAGAACTTCCGGTCACGGCAAAGTTAGAATTCACAGTTGCCTCAGCGCCGCTGAAGGGTGATCCCTACTTTCAGGATCTGAAGGTCGACCAAGCCAATGCAATGGGGACGGCGGTCACGGGGAAGGCAACCAACGCGTCCAAAAACAAGCTGAACGGACCGTACGGAGTTCACGTCACTTGCTTTGATGCGGACGGCTCGCTGCTGGGCAGTCAAGTAGGGTACGCCTCGCCCGACGCGGACTTGGAACCCGGACAAAGCGTGACCTTTCAAGTGGACTTCTACAGTGAGCCCTGCCCGACGTTCCTGGTTGGAGTCTCGGGGTACGGACCTTTGTAAGGCGCTAAGGGCTCCACTACAAGAGCGGAACGCGGCTTAGCTTCCTGTCAAGGTACCTTGACATTAAGCTAAGCCGCGGAGGTGCTGGTGCCATGGCGAGATATAGCGGCGGCCCACCGTTCATCCATGACGGGCCCTCGATCAACTGGTGCATCTACGTCGACCCGACAAAGTTGGAAGGCGGAGATAGCCGCCACCTTGGAGGAAATACAGCAAGTGCGACAGACCCGCGACAACACGGAGCTCGTGACCGTAAAGTACGAACGCCGATCGGGCCTACCTGGACGGAGATCGCAACCTGTCTTGGGATCACACGACAGACGGCATGGGAGCGGGGGCACGAGATAGACGAAACACTGCCTGAGGGTGAAGCGTGGGACCCCTCCTCACTACGTGACTCAGCGCCTGAGAGATTAAGCGGAACCGAATAGGGCACTATGCACCGTTTCGGTCAAAGCTGAGGTGCCCTGCGCTAGCATAATAATCCGGCCCGTCCTTCTACGACGGCTACAACCGTCGGGGCCAGCAGCGTCTCCACCAGGTGCGGGGCGAAGTCCTCCTCCAGCGACAGGACCACGCGGCACCGCGCGCCGGATACCGGATACCGGATACCGGAGGGTACCCTGCGTACAGCCCGCGCATGTCGCACACGGTCCGCCCGCGGCCGGGCCCGTCGGAGGTGTCGACGGCGGCACGCACCACGGGTGCCAGCGCCGGCATAACAGCACCAACAGCGAGCGCCGCCGCCAGCGGATCGTGCATGGCGGAGCAGGGCCGCCCGTAGATGCCCTCGTAGAACCGGAAGTAGTAGCCCAGCATCTCCCCCAGCGCCCGCGGCACCGGCGCAGCGGAAGCCAGCAGAACCTGCCGGTGGGACTCCTCCAAAACAGAAGCCATGGTCACGTCCAGCGGCACCAGGGTCACGTCCCAGTCGGCGGCCAGCACCAGGGCGGCGGCCTCGGGGTCGTGCCAGATGTTCGCCTCGGCCACGGGCGTGATGTTCCCCGGCGCCAGCGCGGCCCCGCCCATCACGGTCACCGACTCCACCAGAGACGGCAGCGCAGGCTCCAGCCGCAACGCTTCGGCAAGATTCGTCAGCGGCCCGATCGCCACCACCCGCAAAGATCCGCTATAAGAGTGGGCCAGCCGCACCAGCAGCTCCGCCGCGGACTCGGTAGCAACAGAAGCAGTAGAGGGTGCCAGCACAACCTCCCCAACCCCGTTCTCCCCGTGCACCGACGGCGCGCCTCCCCCAAACGAACCAACAAGAGGATCGTAGGCACCAACAGCCACCGGCACGGAAGCGGCCCCGGCCAACGACAGCAGGTCAAGCGTATTCCGGGCACCAACCGCAGCACTGACATTCCCGCTGACCGTCCCGATGCCCACCACGGAGGCCAGAGGAGTGGCGAGCAGGTAGGCCAGGGCGAGGGCGTCGTCGATGCCGGTGTCGCAGTCCAGGTAAACGGGGGCAGTCACAATAGGTTCCTTCGCAACAGATAGAGGGGTTAGACGGTCTCGCCCTTGGGGGCGGCGACGAAGAGGCTGACGATGAATGCGGCGGCGGTGATGCCCACCGAGATCCAGAGGGCGGTGGCGTACCCGGAGGCTGTGGCCTGCGCGGCGAACGGCGCCACGAGCACGACGCCGAGGTTCGCCCCGATTCCGAACGACGCACCGTTGATGCCGGGCAGCGCAGCCGGGGCCTCCTTGGGCGAGAGCAGCACCGAGAGCCCGTTGATGGCGGTCAGGAAGAAGCCGTTGTAGAGATCCCCAGGCAGGCAATAGCAACAAACACCGCCACCGGGCTGGACGAAAACACCGCGGCCACCACGGCACACACCAGGCTCAACGAAGTCCCCAGCCGCAGGGTCTTCACCCATCCGCGCCGGTCCGCCAGCCACCCCGCCAACGGCGCGGCGAAGACGCCAATCAGTGCGGCCGGGGTGAGGAACAGCAAAGCCGAGATGGAGGCGGAAAGCCCGAAGCCGCCGTCGTTATCCTGGCTCAGCAGCACCACGGTGAAGTTGATGACCGCGAAGATGCCGGCCAGGGTGAGGACGGTGGTGGCGATGACCGGCCACACCTGTCGGGAGCGGAGGTGGTGCACGGCGATGAGCGGGTGGCTGCGGCGCTTCTCGATGACCCAGAATCCCGCAAACGACAAAACGGTGCCGGCCAGCAGGGCCAGGGCGGTGGGCGACGTCCAGCCCGCGGCCGAACCGCCGGACACGAAGTACGTCAGGAATACCAGGAACAGCGAGAGGGAGCCGGCGCCCCACCAGTCCATGACCCCGCGGACCCCGCTAGGAGACTGCTGAACTAAGTGCTTTATGGGGCTGGTCCGGGGCGTTCACGTGTCGGGGCCAGCCCTTCCTTTTGTGGTCTCGGGTTCTGTGATTGAAGCATCGGGTCCTGTTTCTGGGCTT
>NZ_BRCG01000033.1:0-30385 GCF_023708005.1 Pseudarthrobacter sp. NCCP-2145
CGCCATGCCGTCCCGCCCGCTTATCCCCCAGGGAGCATCACTGTGACCATCCAGCTCGAACAATCCACCACCGCCGGCCAGCCCGCCGCCCCCGTCCCTCACCTCACGGCAGAGGCCTGGGCCAGGGCGAACCGGCACCTGTTGCGCAAGGCGCTCGCCGAGTTTTCGCACGAACGGATCCTGGCCCCCGAACCGGTGAACGGAAGCGGCAGCTACCGTCTGGCCAGCGGCGACGGCACGCACCAGTACCACTTCGACGCCCGGCTCCTGGAACTCGAACACTGGTCCATCGACGCTGATTCCATCAGGTATTTCCGGGACGGCACCGAGGCGCCGCTGGACGTGCTGGAGTTCGTCACGGCGTTCCATGAAACCCTTGGCATCAACATCCAGATGCTGCCCGTCTACCTGGAGGAGATCAGCAGCACGCTGGCAAGCCATGCGTACAAGCAATGGGCCGGCCAGCCGTCGTCGGCCGGGCTGGCGGCCGGCATCACCGGCGGACGGAACCCGGCGGCTGACTTCCAGGCCATCGAGCGCAGCATGACGGAAGGCCACCCGTGCTTCGTCGCCAACAACGGGCGCCTGGGCTTCGGCATCAGCGACTACCACGCCTTCGCCCCGGAAACCGGCGCCCCGGTCCTGCTGGAATGGATCGCCGTGCACCGGAGCAGCGCCGTCTTCACCGCCGCCGAAGGGCTGGACTACCGGGCCCACCTGGACGCCGAACTGGGCCCCCTCCTGGGCACCTTCCACGCCCGGCTCCACGCGCTGGGCCTGGACCCGGACCTCTACTTCCTGATGCCGGTCCACCCATGGCAGTGGGAGAACAAACTGGCTGTCACCTTCGCCGCGGAGATTGCCCGGCAGCGCATTGTGCATGTGGGAACCGGGTCGGACAGCTACCAGGCACAGCAGTCCATCCGCACGTTCTTCAATGTCACTGCGCCGGAGCGGACCTACGTCAAGACCGCCATGTCCGTGCTCAACATGGGCTTCATGCGGGGCCTGTCGCCGCAGTACATGAAAGCCACGCCCGCAATCAACGGCTGGCTGCGGAACCTGATCGAGGCGGACGGCGCGCTGCAGCGGCGTGGCTTCACTATGATCGCCGAGGTGGCAGCGATCGGCTACCACAACGGGTACTACGAGGCAGGGTCCGCGCCCGGGTCCCCCTACCGCAAGATGCTCTCCGCACTCTGGCGCGAAAGCCCGCTGCCGCTGCTGGCGGACGGGCAGCAACTGGCCACCATGGCCTCGCTCCTGCACACCGATTCCGCCGGCACGCCCATGGTGGCAGCCCTGGTGGAGCGTTCCGGCCTCCGCCCCGAGGAGTGGCTGCGGCGCTACTTCGAGGCCTACCTCGTCCCGCTGGTCCACTGCCTCTACCGGTACGAACTGGCCTTCATGCCGCACGGCGAGAACGTGATCCTGGTGCTGGAGGACGGCGTCCCCGTCAGGGCAATCATGAAGGACATTGCCGAGGAGATCGTGGTGATGGGGGAGAGGGTGGACCTCCCCGGGGACGTCTCGCGCATCAAGGCGGACATCCCTGACGGCGAGAAGGTCCTGGCCATCTTCACGGACATCTTCGACTGCATCTTCCGCTTCCTGGCCGCCCTGTTTGAAGAGGAGGGCATCCTGGCCCAGGAGGGCTTCTGGCGGACGGCCGCGGAGGCCATCAAGGACTACCAGGCCCAGCATCCCGAGCTCGCAGCCCAGTTCGCCCGCCATGACCTTTTCGCGGCGGACTTCGAGCTGTCCTGCCTGAACCGGCTCCAACTGCGCAACAACCAGCAGATGCTGGACCTCACCGACCCCTCCGGGGGACTCCAGATGGCCGGCCGGCTGGCCAACCCCCTTGCCAGGTTCCGCGCAGCGCAGGCCACGGAGGAGGGATCTGGCTAGGCTTGCCCCATGACCCCAAAGACTTCCGATGCAGCCGCCAGGACCACCGCCCTCATCACCGGAGCCAGTGCCGGGCTGGGAGCCGAGTTCGCCCGGCAGCTCGCCTCGCAGGGCCACGACGTGGTGCTGGTGGCACGGAACCGCGCCCGCCTCGAGGAATCCGCGGCGGAGCTGGAGCGGCGTTACGGGGTCACGGCTGAGGTACTCCCAGCAGACCTCGCGTCAGACGACGGCGTGGCAGCCGTCGTCGGACGCCTGTCCGATCCGCAGCGTCCGGTGGAGATCCTGGTGAACAACGCCGGGATCGGGCTGTTGCACAACTTCGAGGACAACCCCATCTCGGAGGAGAAAAAGCACCTGAAGCTGCATGGGGAAACGGCCATGGAGCTGACCCATGCAGCCTTGAAGGGGATGCTGGAGCGCCGTTCCGGCCGGATCATCAACGTGGCCAGCATTGCGGCCTTCCTCCCCCGGGGGACGTACTCCGCTGCCAAGGCCTGGCTGGTGAGTTTCAGCCGGTGGGCGAACCTCGCCTACGCCAGGCAGGGTATCAAGGTCACCGCGGTCTGCCCCGGCTTCACCCACACGGAGTTCCACGACCGGATGGGGATGGACAAGTCTGTCGCGCCGTCGTGGGCGTGGCTGCATGCCGGGCGGGTGGTCCGTGACGGCCTGGCGGACAACGCGCGGGGCAAAGCAGTTTCCATCCCGTCCAGGCGGTACAAAGTAGTGGCGGCCGTGGCGCGGATAGCGCCGGCACGGCTAGTGGCGGGGCCTGCGCGGAAGCCGAAGGGCGCCCGCACGCCCCAGTAGGGCAGCCGGCGTGCGGGTCGCTGCCGGCCGGACGGCCACCACCACGGCGATCCCCACCAGGGCCCCTGCCAGGGTCTCCGCCCCGCGCTCCAGGATCAGGACCGCGGGATCAATGGGATGGGCAAGCTGTGTCATCAGCAGGATCACGGGCGTAAAGGAAACCATGGCAAGACCGTAGTGGCGGGTCATGAAGAGCTCGGTGGTGAACTGGAAGAGGACCACCAGGAGGGCCAGCACCACGGCCTGCCCGCCCGGAAACAGGCCCGCCAGGGACCAAGGAACGGGAAGAATCACGACGGCGGTCACTGCCAGCCCCAGGAACGTTCCCACAATGCGGTGGACGCCGCGCCGGACGCTGCTGGGGAGGTCGGCTCCCGCGAGCGGCACGGCGGCTGCCGCCATGGCCCAGTGCGGATGCCCGCCGCCCGTCAGGACGCCTGCCGTGCCGGCGGCACCTACAGCCAGGATGTAGCGGGCGGCGTGCACCAGCACCTCCCGGTGCCCGGCGGGGGTCACGCCGGGAGCAGCCCGGACGGCGCCGCGCTGCCAGGACCTCCGGCGGAACCAGCCGCCGAACCCCACCAGCATGGAGAACGCGGCGGAGCCTGCGGCGATCAGGATGGTCATCTGCCAGGGCACCACCGTGGGTACCGAGGCGCAGGCGCCCAGTGCAAGGATCCCGAAAAACGGTCCGTTGGGCTTGAGCCGTACGCGGTCAGCAAAGACCGATCCGACGCCGGCCAGGGCTGCCTCTACGCCCACCAGCCACCAAGAGTGGAGATGGTTTACGGACAGGAACACACCCACAGCCACGCCGGTGAGCAGGACGACGGCGGCCTGGGACTGGTGCCTGAGCCGCAGCTGGTGCGGTTCGGACCGGCCGTACATGCCGGTCAGGGCACCAAACACGGCGTAAATGATCAGGTCGGTGCGGCCCGCTGCCAGAAGCAGGAGCGACGGAACGGCCACGCTGAGGGCCACGCGGGCGGCGGCGAGATGGTCGTTGTTGGCCGGCTCCAGCCGGTGGAGCGCGCGCACCTGAAGGAGGACGCGTTCCATGGCACCCAACCTCCTGCTGATTTCCCGACCGGCCATCAGGAAGTTACCACCGGGCGGCACGGCCGGTCATTTCCGCCGGGGGCCAGGGGACATGGGGCGTCATTGTGACTGGGACGCCAAAGGCCCGCCCAGCGTGCTTCCCCCAAGGAAACACGCGGGACGGGCCTTCTGAGCGGGGCTGCATGACGTGCCCCGGAAAGGTTGCGCCGCAGGCGGTGCTGCGGCAGGACAGGCTAGACGCCGGCAGCAACCTTCCCGGTATCCCGTGAATCGGTGATGTCCTGTTCGTCGAACGGGAGTTCGTCCAGGTTGAGCAGCGGGTTCTCGTCCTGCGTGGCAACAAGTTCGCGGGCCTCAGCCTGGGTATCCACGCTGGGCATGGATCCGGGCAGCGGACGCTGGGCCGACTCCTTCAGGAAGTAGATGGCCACGGCGCCCACCAGCGAGGTTGCCATCAGGTAGTACGCGGGCATCATGTCGTTGCCCGTGGCGCCGATGAGAGCTGCGACGATGAACGGCGTGGTGCCGCCGAAGATCGCCACCGAGAAGTTGTACGCGATGCCCATGGCCCCATACCGGCTGGAGGTGGGGAACTGCGCCGGGAGGGCCGAGGCCAGATTGGCAACGTAGAAGGTCACGGGGAACGCAATCAGCGCCAGGCCGGCCAGGGTTGACCAGATCTCACCGATGCCGATCAGCGTGAAGGCCGGAATGGCCAAAACCACCGTGCTGACTGCCCCGATCCACAGGACGGGCCTGCGGCCGATCCGGTCCGACAACTTCCCGGTCAGCGGAATGCAGAGGCTCATGACCACCAGCACGGGGATGGTCAGCAGGGTGCCGTGCACCGGATCGTAGCCCTTGGACTCAGTGAGGTATGTGGGCATGTAGGACGTGAGCGCGTAGCCGGCCGTGTTGGCCGCCGCCACCAGGACCATGGCAACAATGATGGAGCGCCAGTAGGCCTTGACGATTCCCACCGGGCCCTTGGCCGTTGCCTGGTCAGAGGCGGCAGCATTCTTGGCAAGGTCCTCCTGGGCATCCAAGGTGGCCTGGAACTGCGGGGATTCCTCGATCTTGCTCCGGAAGTAGACGGCGATCAGGCCCAGCGGGCCGGCGATCAGGAAGGGAATCCGCCAGCCCCATTCCTCCATGGCTGCCTGGCCGAGCGTCAGCTGCAGGACCGAGACGAGGGCGGCGCCGATGGCGAAGCCCATGTAGCTGCCCAGGTCCAGGAAGCTGGCAAAGAAGCCGCGGCGCTTGTCGGGGGAGTACTCGCTGACGAAGGTCGTGGCGCCGGCATACTCACCGCCGGTGGAGAAGCCCTGGATGATCTTCAGCAGCACCAGGAGCCCGGCGGCCCACAGCCCGATCTGCGCATATCCGGGCAGGAGGCCGATGGCGAACGTGCTTGCGGCCATCAGCATCAGTGTGGCGGCAAGGACCTTTTGCCGGCCCATCTTGTCACCCAGCCAGCCGAAGATCACGCCGCCCAGGGGACGGGCGATGAATGTGGCGGCAAAGGTACCCAGCAGGAACAGGGTCTGGGTGGTGGGATCGGATTCCGGCAGGAAGACAGGACCCATCGTGGTGATGAGGTAGCCGAACACGCCGACGTCGTACCACTCCATGGTGTTGCCCACGATGGTTCCGCCGAGGGCCTTCTTCAGCATGGGCTGGTCAACCACGTTGACGTCCGACTCCTTGAGCCGGCGCCGTGCGAGTATTTTCGGTTTCCGGGGATTCCTGGAAGCCGCCGGAGACGTCGCTCCGGGGGGTGCAGCTGGGTTGGTTCCGGAGGCGGGATTAAGGCCTGCGGAAGAGTGGTTCACGCTTCGGTCTGTGGGCATTTGGGCAACTCCTGTGGAGGTCATTTGCTTGCGACTTGTAGCTGCCCCGCTCTGGGCAGGCCTTCAATTTTACGCGAATGCCGTGGCGGACGGCCTTCTGATGCCGTAGGATCGGCCCTTTTCGGGGTCCTCGGTACGCTGCAGCGGAGTTTCCCCTCCCCGCCGATTCCCTTGCCATCACTGGCGAAGCCCGCCACAGGCGCACCCGCTGCCCAAGTATTTAAGTGGTATGCGCCACAGTGCCGCGATTAGCGCCGCTTTCGGGGCCCATTGTGACGGCGGCCACGGCGTTTCCTGCCGTTCCGCGCAACCGGCGGGACGTCGCCGTCGGCCCTTTCCCGCCGGGGCGAAAAGGGGGGTTCACAGGCGCGCCGCGCCTCCCTAAGGTTGTGCCATGGGAACACTCTCTTTCATCTAGGCGGACGCCTGCGGCCCGCGCCCGGCCCGCCTCTCCTTCAGTCGTACACGGCCCTGAGCGGCCACTCTTGGTAGCACTTCATTTCACCGCGGAAAGGAAGAACAAATGGCTGACGACAACATGAAAAAGCACATCAATCCGGAGGTGGCGAGCCACCTCGCCGAGGCAATGGACACCCCTGACATGCCGGGCGCGGAAGCACCGCTTGCCCCGATGGCGGGACCCGGGCAGCGCACCTGGCCGGACGGCAACGGAAAGCGGCGGCACCCGAAGGAGCGGGATGCAAGCCACGGCCGCATGGGGCAGGGAGCCGCAGTGACGGCCATCCACCGCACCAGCCGGCCGCAGATGCCCCACTCCTCCTGAGGAAACCCATCCCCTGGGATGCACACAAGGGCTGGGAACGCCGGACAGGTGTTCCCAGCCCTTTTTTGCTGTTCCGGTCGTTCCCCGAAGGTCCGCGGCCAGCTCGCCCGCCTGCGGCTCAGTCTTCGCGCGCTACCTCCGACGGCTCTTTGTCCAGCCGCCAGCCCCGCCACACGGGGTGCCGGAGCCGTCCCGTGCCCGTCCACTCGCTGTACGTCACCTCGCCAACCAGTTCGGGGGAGATCCAGTGCGCATCCGCGGCATCCTCGCGCGGGACGTCCTGGAACGGGGAGGTTTTCCTTGCCAGGCGTTCAACAGTCTGCCGGAGCTCCGCCAGTTCCCGGGAGCTGAACCCGCTGCCCACCCGTCCCGCATACTGCAGCTTCCTGCCGTCCGGGATGCCCACCAGCAGGGAGCCCACGGTGTCCTGCCGGCCGCCTTTGCCGGGGCGCCAGCCGCCCACCACCACCTCCTGCGTCTGCTCCACTTTCAGCTTGGTCCAGGTGCGGGTCCGCTGCCCGCTCACGTAGCGGCTGTCCGTCCGCTTGGCCATCACCCCTTCCAGGCCTAGTTCCCGGGCGCTCTCCAGGATGTGTTCCACCTGTTCCTCCAGAACCGGTGAGAGGCCCACGGGGCAGCCGGACGGGGTGAAGAATTCCTCCAGCCGTTGCCGGCGCGTGGCGAGCGGCAGCCGCCGGAGGTCCGTGCCGCCGTCGTTCAGCAGGTCGAAAAGCATCAGCTGCACGGGGATGGCGGTCCGCGCCCTTGCGACGTCGGCGGGCCGGGTGAGCTTCATCCGTCCCTGGAGCAGGCCGAAGTCAGGCCTGCCGGACGGCCCGATGGCGATGATCTCGCCATCCGCCACGAACGGCTGGTCCGGCCAGCACTGCCTGTCGGCCAGTTCCGGGTAGCTCCGGGTGACGTCGTTTCCGTTGCGGCTGAAGATCCTGACCGCTTTTTCGTCGGCCACCAGGATGGCGCGCACCCCGTCCCACTTGAGTTCGAACTGCCAGTCGCTGCCCTGCAGGGCGGCAACGTCGCCAGAGGTGGCCATCATGGGCCGGTACTCCCCGGGATCGGGTGCCGGGCCCGCCGCCCCGGTCGGCGTCCCGCCGTCCTCCTTTTCCGGCCCTGGAACGGAGGGGCCCGGAACTGCCTGCCCCGGAACCGCCTGTTTCCGCTTGCCGCCGTGGCGTTCCGGATCCATCAGGTGGATGAGCCACTGTCCCTCTGAGTCTTTCCCCTGGCCGCGGCCGGTGTGGATGAGCGCGAACTTCCTGGTTCCGCCCAGGCCACCTCCCTCCGAACCGGTCAAAGTGGCGATGACTTCCCGGCCGTTGATCCACTTGTGCAGCTCATAGGTCCCGTGGTCCCAGATGGTGACCTCGCCGGCACCGTACTCGCCCTTGGGGATGGTCCCTTCAAAGCCGGCGTAGTCAAGGGGATGGTCCTCGGTCTGGACCGCCAGGTGGTTCTTGCCGCTTGATTCCGGAACGCCCCTTGGCAGCGCCCAGGACACCAGCACTCCCTCGTGCTCCAGCCTGAAGTCATAGTGCAGGCGGCTGGCATGGTGTTCCTGGATCACGAAGGTGTCGCCGCTGCCGGGCGCACCCGTGAAGGGCTCGGGGGTCTTGGCGGGATCGCGCATGGAGCGGTACTTGCCCAGGCGGGGGTCGCCGCCGGCATCGACGACGACGGCGAACGGGTCCGTGCCGTCCTGCACCCGCCTCATGACCTCCCTGTAGTCCAGGTGCGTGAGTCCGGGGGAGCCGATCTCCTCCCAGGTCCGGGGCGCAGCCACCATGGGCGTGGGGCGGCCGCGGAGGGAATAGGGGACGATGGTGGTTTTGGCCGCGTTGTTCTGGCTCCAGTCCACCAGCACCTTGCCCTTGCGCAGGGTCTTCTTCATGTCGCTGACGGCCAGGTCCGGGTGGTCGGCTTCAAGGGCCCGCGCGAGCTCGCGGGCGAAGGCGGAGATCTGCTCCGAGGTTTGGGACCGGTCCAGGGCGGCGTACAGGTGGATGCCCTTGCTGCCGCTCGTGACGGGGACCGGGTCCATGCCCACGTCCTGGAGGATGGTGCGGGCCAGGAGGGCCACTTCCACGCAGGCCCCCAGCCCTGCGCCTTCCCCGGGATCCAGGTCCAGGACCAGCCTGTCGGGGTTCAGCTGGCTGCCGTGGGAGTCCACCTGCCACTGGGGCACGTGGATTTCCAGCGAGTTGATCTGGCCGAACCAGGTGAGCGTGGCGGGGTCGTTGACCATCGGATAGTGGATGGTGCGGTCCTTGTGGGTGATGGCGGCCCGCGGGAGCCACCCGGGGGCCGAGTCCTCCAGGTTCTTCTGGAAGAACACCTCGCCGGGCTTGTCCGCTGTCCCCACGCCGTTCACCCACCGTTTCCTGGTGGCCGGCCTGTTGTATGCCGCGGGGATCAGGACGTGGGCCACGGCGGCGTAGTAGGCCAGGACGTCCGCCTTGGTGGTGCCGGTCTCCGGATAGATGACCTTGTCCAGGTTGGTGAGGGTCAGTTCCCGCCCGGCAACCCGGACACGGTCCTTAGCGGCAGGCATGGGGCTTCACCTGCGGCGTTGCGTGATGTTCACTTGATGAATGAGAGCCATTTGGAAGGGTGCCATCGCGTTCGGCCTGGTCAACGTGCCCGTGAAGGTCTACAGCGCCACTGAGGATCATGACATCAGTCTGCACCAGGTCCACAATGCCGACGGCGGCCGGATCCGCTATCAGCGCCGGTGCGAGGTCTGCAGCCAGGTCATTGATTACTCGGACATCGAGAAGGCCTTTGAGGAGGACGGCCGGACCGTGGTCCTGTCCAAAGAGGAGCTCAAGGCTATTCCGGCCGAGAACAGCCACGAGATCGAAGTGGTGCAGTTCGTTCCGTCGGAGCAGCTTGAGCCCATGATGTTCGAGAAGAGCTACTACCTGGAACCGGACTCCAAGTCGCCCAAGGCCTACGTGCTGCTTCGCAGGGCGCTGGAGGACACGGACCGGGTAGCCATCGTCCAGTTCGCGCTGCGGGAGAAGACCCGGCTCGGCGCCCTGCGGATCAAGGACGATGTCCTGGTGCTCCAGTCCCTCCTCTGGCCGGACGAGGTGCGCGAGGCGAACTTCCCGTCCCTGGAGGCGGATGTCCGGATCAGCGCGCAGGAACGGGACATGTCCGCAGCGCTGGTGGAGTCCATGGCGGCGGATTTCGATCCCGCTTCCTTCACGGACGACTACCAGGTGCAGCTCCGCCAGCTCATTGAGGCCAAGCTGGAGCAGGGCGAATCGCTGGACACGGAGGAAACCTTTGGAGTGGAAGCCGGCGAAGGCAGCAAGGGCGAAGTCATCGACCTGATGGAGGCCTTGAAGCGGAGCCTCGACCGGAAAAGGGGTTCCGGTTCCGCGGCAGGCAGCGCTGGTGACGAGGCCGGCGGGGATTCCGGCGGCGCCGCCGGTGAGGGTGAGGAAGAAGCCAAGCCGGCGCGCAAACGGTCCACGGCCGCCACGTCCGCCCCAGCCAAGTCCGCCGCAGCCAAGTCCGCGGATAAGCCCGCAGCCGGCAAAACCAGTTCCTCGAAATCGGCCGGGGACAAGGCAGGCGCCGCCAAGTCCTCGGAGGCCAAGGGCGCGGCGAGCAAGTCCGCGGGCTCCAGGTCCGCGGCTGCCAAGTCCACCGCCGCGAAACCTGCTGCCAAATCCGCCGCCGGCAAGGCTACCGGCACGCGGGCGCGCAAGCCGGCGTGATGGTCCGCGGACTGCGGAGCCTGCTCCGTGGTTCGATGCCATGCCTAAGAAACTACTACTGGGCCTGCTTGCTTTCCGGTAGCGGGCACCTGTTTAAGTAGCGGGGACCTGTTTGTTCCGGGTCCTTTACAGCGGCGTCCGGTGCGTCCACAATGAGTCGCATCACAGCCTCCGCTGTGGCCTCACAGCGTGCTGTCACTCACCCTGACCTGCCACCTGAGAGGGGCGCGGAAATGAACGACCAGACGGACACAGCCAAGGCGAACGGGCAGACGGACGCAGCGAAGGCGGACCGGGAGCTCAAGCAGAAGCACCGGGCCATGTGGGCCTCCGGCGATTACCCGGCCCTCGCAGACGAGATGCTCCTGGAACTGGGCGCCATCCTGGTGGAAGCCTGCGGCATCACGTCCCGCCACAACGTGCTGGACGTCGCCGCGGGATCGGGCAACGCGGCCATTCCCGCGGCAATGATGGGTGCCAAGGTGGTGGCCAGCGATCTCACCCCTGAGCTTTTCGAGGCCGGCCGCCGCGAGGCTGCCAACCGCGGAGTCAGCCTGGACTGGCAGGAGGCCGACGCGGAGGCCCTGCCCTTCGCTGACGCCGGGTTCGACGTCGTCATGTCCTGCCTGGGCGTCATGTTTGCTCCCCACCACCAGCAGGCCGCTGACGAACTCCTGAGGGTGTGCAAACCGGGCGGCACCATTGGACTGCTGCACTGGACCCCGGAAGGATTCATCGGCAGGATGTTCGCCACCATGAAGCCCTTCGCCCCGCCGCCTCCGCCCGGCGCCCAGCCGGCGCCGCTGTGGGGCACCGAGGACCACGTCCGGGAACTGCTGGGGGACAGGATCACGGACACCGCGGCACGCAAGCAGACCCTGGCCGTGCGGAGCTTCCACCAGCCCGGCGACTTTGTCCGCTACTTCAAGTCCCACTACGGCCCCACCATCTCCGTCTACAAATACATCGGGGAGGACGGGGACAAGGTCAAAGCCCTGGACCAGGCACTGACGGAGCTGGCTGATTCCTTCGGTGATGCCCACGGCGACTCTCCCTTCCAGATGGAATGGGAGTACCTGCTGTTCACGGCGAAGAAGGCCAAGTAGATCCCCTCAACTGGGTAGCAGCAAGTGTCGTTATGGACGGCCATAACGACACTTGCTGCTACCTACATGGGCAAGGAGGGGCTTAAAAGCCGGCGGCCGCCGTCGGGCGTGTCCCGGGATGGGGAGGCCCGACGGCGGCCGCTGGGGTTTGTGCGCTACTCGGCGTCGTGGTCCGTTTCCAGGATCTGGACCAGGTGGTTCAGCGCATCGTCCGCGCCGGCGCCCTCTGCGCGGAGGACTACAACGTCGCCGTGCGAGGCGCCCAGGCTCATGAGGGACAGGATGCTGGCAGCATCCATGGCCTCGTCCGCCGGCTCGCCTTCACGGGCGATGGTGATGTCCAGGTCGTATTCTCCCGCGGCCTCGGCAAAGATGGCGGCGGGGCGGGCGTGCAGGCCTACTCGGCTGGCGACGGTTGCGGTGCGTTCTGGCATTGTTGCTCCTTTGTCTTGCGGCGTGCTGTAGGTCCAGTGCCGGATAGCTTGGTGGTTAGGGTCAGACCGTTGCGGGAACGGATTCCACGGTATCAGCGGTCTTGGGGGCTGCCCAGCGCTTCAGTGCCACCACGGCCAGGGCAGTGACGATGGTACCGGCAATGATCGAGAGGACGAACATCAGCACGTTGCCAATGGCGAAGAATACGAAGATGCCGCCGTGGGGTGCCTGCGATGTTACGCCGAAGGCCATGGTCAGCGCGCCCGTGAGGGCGCCGCCCAGCATGCTGGCAGGAATAACGCGCAGCGGATCGGCGGCAGCGAACGGGATGGCACCTTCGGAGATGAAGGATGCCCCCAGCAGCCAGGCAGCCTTGCCGTTTTCGCGCTCAGCCAGGCTGAAGAGCTTCTTGTCCAGGACGGTGGCCAGGGCCATCGCCAGCGGCGGAACCATGCCCGCTGCCATGACCGTTGCCATGATCTGCCACGGAGCCTGGTTGTCGGCCGCGCCGGCGCTCAGGCCGGCGACGGCGAAAGCGTAGGCCACCTTGTTCACGGGACCGCCGAGGTCGAAGCACATCATGAGGCCCAGGATGATCCCCAGGACCACTGCGGAGGCGCCGGTCATGCCGGACAGCCAGCTGTTCAGTGCTGCGGTGAGGCCGGCGATGGGTCCGCCGAGGACCAGGAACATCAGGCCGGAGGCGAAGATGGATGCGAGCAGCGGGATGATGACAACCGGCATCAGGCCGCGCAGCCAGCGGGGGACGGACCAGGTTCCGATCAGGTGGGCCATGTAGCCGGCCAGCAGGCCGCCCACGATGCCGCCCAGGAAGCCTGCACCCATGAAGCCGGAGACAGCACCTGCAACGAAGCCTGGCGCAATACCTGGCCTGTCAGCAATGGCGTAGGCGATATAGCCGGCCAGCGCCGGGACCAGGAAGCCCATGGACAGGGCGCCGATCTTGAACAGCACGGCACCGAGGTAGATGGCGAGTCCGCCTTCGGGCAGGTTGCCGAAGTTGTTCTCCACCACCACGGTGTCCGCGACGTCGGTGATGTCGTAGCCACCGAGCAGGAAGCCCAAGGCGATCAGGAGGCCGCCGCCGGCGACGAACGGGATCATGTAGCTCACGCCGGTGAGCAGGGCCCTCTTGAGCTTCTGGCCGATGTGCTCGCCCTTTTCGGCTGCAGCCTGCTCTGCCTGTTCCTCAGCTCCGTAGTGCGGGACGCGGCGGGCGTTGGGGTCCGAGGCAGCGGCGAGAGCTTCCTGGACCATCTTGGCGGGTTCGTCGATGCCGCGCTTGACGGGCGCGTTGATGACGGGCTTGCCGGCGAAGCGTTCCTTGCCGCGCACATCCACGTCCACCGCAAAGATCACGGCGTCGGCAGCGGCGATCACGGCGGGGTCCAGCGGCTTGGCGCCGGAGGAACCCTGGGTTTCCACCTGCAGGTCGACGCCGGCCTCCTGGGCTGCGGCGACGAGCGAGTCGGCGGCCATGTAGGTGTGGGCGATGCCCGTGGGGCAGGCCGTGACAGCCACCAGGCGCTTGGGGCCGGAGGAGGCTGCCGGAGCGCCGGCGCCTGCCACCGCGGAAGCCCCGGCAGCGCCACTGGCGGCACCGACGGCAGCAGCGTCTGCAGGAACTGCCGCTGCGTGGGCGGCCGGCTTGTCAGCCAGTGCGCCGTCAACCAGTTCCACGATCTCCTCGCGGGAGGAGGCGTTGCGCAGGGCTGCGGTGAAGTCCTTCTTGATCAGGGACCGGGCGAGCTTGGAGAGGAGCTTCAGGTGGGCCTGGTCTGCTCCGTCAGGGGCCGCGATGAAGAAAATCAGGTCCGCCGGGCCGTCCTTCGCGCCGAAGTCCACCTTGGGGTTCAGGCGGGCCATGGCCAGGGTGGGTTCCGTGACGGCTGCCGAGCGGCAGTGCGGGATGGCGATGCCGCCGGGGATGCCGGTGGCGGTTTTCTGTTCGCGGGCGAAGGCGTCGGCGAAGAGGCCTTCAACTTCTGTTGCGCGTCCGGCGGCAGCGACCTTGCTTGCCAGGTGCCGGATCACCGCCTCGGGCGTGTTGCCCAGGTTCTGGTCGAGCTCGACCAGTTCCGTGGTGATGAGCTGGGTCACTGTCAATCCTTTCGAAGGGCCGTGATGGTTACGGCGTCCGGGGTGGTTTGGTGTACTGCCGGAACCGTGGAACCGGGCAGGGAGGCGGCTGCGGCACCGTGGGCCACAGCCTGGCGAAGGCAGTCGGCCGGGGCGGCGCCCCGGCCGTGGGCGAGCAGGTAGCCGGCAAGCGCGGAATCGCCCGCGCCTACCGTGCTGACCGCGGCGACCGGCGGATGCGTGGCCAGCCACGCGCCGTCGGCCGTTACCAGGACAGCTCCCTTGGAACCGAGAGTTGCCAGCACAGCACCCACACCGGAACGCACGACGGCGGCAGCGGCTGCCGCGGCAGCCACCGGATCCGCTTCCAGTTCGTCAGCGGTGGCCGAGGCGAAGCCGGCTGCAGCAGCCAGTTCCGCCAGTTCTTCGGCGTTGGGTTTGAGGAGGTCCGGTTTCCCGGAACCAGTGGCGGTACCGTCAGCGCCGGCACCGTCTCCGGACATTGCCGCGGCCAGCGGGGCGCCGGAGGAGTCCACGGCAATATACGGGGCGCTGCCGTTTCCGGCTGCGCGGATCCGGCGGGCCACCGTGGCGTAGAAGTCAGCCGGGAACCCCGGCGGGAGCGAACCGGCCAGGACAACCCAGCTGGCGCCGCGCGAGCTTTCCAGCAGCAGCTTGATGAGGGCTTCCTGCTGGTCCGCATCCAGGGCAGGCCCGGGTTCATTGATCTTGGTGGTCACGCCCCCGGGTTCGGTGAGGGCCACGTTGGTGCGCAGCGGCTCATCGATGGGAAGCGATACGAACGGCACGCCGGTTTCGCGGAGTCCGGCCAGGACAGGATCACTGTCCGCACCGGGAAGAACCGCCACGGATTCGAGGCCGGAGGCAACCAGTGCCCGGGAGACATTGACGCCCTTGCCTCCCGATTCCTGGCGGACGGAGACGGCACGCTGCACTTCGCCCCGTTCCAGGGGGCCGGGAAGCGCAACCGTGCGGTCCAGGCTTGGGTTGGCGGTGAAGGTGACAATCATGCGATCACCACGTCAACGCCGGCTTCTTCCAGGGCGGCTGCGAGTTCCGGGCCTGGTTCGCTGTCTGTAATCAAGGTATCCAGATCTTTCAGGGAGGCGAACTGGACCAGGGTTTCCGTGTCCAGCTTGGAGGAATCGGCCAGCACCACGATGCGGCGGGACGAACGGACGAAGGCTGCCTTGACGGCGGCCTCTTCAGGATCGGGAGTGCTCAGGCCAAAGCTTGCGTGGATTCCGTTGGTGCCGATAAAGGCGATGTCCGGACGGAGCCTGCCGGCGGCTTCCACGGTTGACTGCCCCACGGCAACCTGGGTGATGCCGCGCACCCGGCCGCCCAGGACGTCCAGGGCGATCCCGGGGACGCTGGACAGTTTGCCGGCGATCGGAACGGCATGGGTGATGGCCACCAGTTCCGCCCGCGGTTCAGTTGCGTCGGAAGGTTCGACGGCGGCGCGGCGGGCGAGCATGTCCGCCAGGACTTCGGTGGTGGTTCCGCCGTCGATCAGGACGCTTCCCGCAGCGTTCCGCGGTATCAGGGCCAGGGCGGCCTCGGCGATGCGGATCTTCTGGTCCGGCCGCTGGATGGCGCGCTCGTTGACGCTTTCCTCGGTGGTGCTGAAGCGGTCTGCTGCCACGGCACCGCCGTGGACCCGGCGGACGGTGCCGGCGCTTTCGAGGGTGGCAAGGTCGCGGCGGACGGTTTCGGTGGTGATGCGGAAGCGCTCGGCCAGGAGGGTCACGCTGACCCGGCCGCTGCCGGCAACAAGCTCGGCAATCTTTTGCTGGCGCTCCTCGGCGAACACGTACCCTCCGTTGCGTAAGTTCAGTTGGTGCGGTGGATCCTGCTGTGCCCACATCCTGGGGTATGCACGTCTGCGTGACTGGCATCACATGATGTTGAGTTACTTGACTTTATCTTTGCTTATGTTGGTTTGTCAATGGAAACCCACACGAAACAAAATGCGCGCGCTGCTCCTCCCTGCAACTCCCTCGCCGGGGGACGCGAAAGCCGGGCCGGACCGCAATGGTCCGGCCCGGCTTGTCGGGTTCACTCGATGTCCAGCCAGGCGGCCAGCCGGGACTTTCCCTGGGGCTACAGCCCGCCGTCGCGGCTTTCGTTCCGGGTGATGCGTTCGCCGGTGTTGGGATCCACTACCGAGCGGGTCTCGCTGACGCGGCGGCTGCGGCCGGGCGAGGCGAGGATCAGGGAGGCAATGAGCCCAATAACGCCCACTGCGATGAGGATGTAGCCGATGAGGACCTGGTCCACGAAGGGAATAAGGCCTGGAGCGACTGCCCAGGCGAGGATGGCGCCGAGGGCGATAAGGAAAATGGAGGATCCGATTCTCATGACGTGCTCCTTAGGTGGGGGCCGGGCGTGGTCATCACCCGCTGACGGTTGCTAAGCATGCTGACCGTTAAGCGTCACGCTACAGCGCCGGGTAGTGGTGTTCAATGCTTCCGGGCGGTGTGTAACCCATTTGTTGTGCTGTGGCCCCTGTGAATGGTGGGACGGCAGCTGCCTCGGCTCCCCGCACGTGGCAAGGCCGGGGGACGGGGCCGCCGCTGGTCCGGCACGGCGTCGGGCTCCTTCGCCGCCTGCCTCGCTAGGCTGATCCGATGGAAACAGTTGTTTGGTCCAAACCGGAAGACCAGCGGGCGGATACCCCGCTGCTGGTCATGATGCATGGCTACGGTACGGACGAGTCCCGCATGGTGCGCCTGTTTGAATACCTGCCGGCGGAATTCACCTGCGCGGCGCTGCGGGCCCCCATGGATATCGGAGACCACTACGGCTGGTTCCTGCTGGACTACTTCCTGGCCAACGACTTCGCCGACGTCATCAAGGCTGCCGCCGCCGTCCAGGCCTGGATCAACAGCGTCAAGGGCCAGCACAGCAGCGTGAGCCTGCTCGGGTATTCCCAGGGCATGGCGATGGCCAGCACCCTGCTGCGCCTGCACCCCAAGGACTACGAGGCGGTGGTGGGGCTGTCCGGCTTCGTGCTGCAGAACGAGCTGCTGTCCCTCACTGAATCCTTCGATACCCGGCCGCCCTTTTTCTGGGGGCGGGACAAGGCGGACCTGGTCATCAATGAGGACGCCATCGCCTATACCGGGGAATGGCTCCAGGAGAACACGCTGCTCACCGCCAGGACATACCCGGGGATGGGCCACGCCATGTCCAAGACGGAAATGGTGGACGTAAGCTCCTTCCTGCGCCACTACGTGCTGCGACCGGAGGGGTCCACCAGTAACCGGCGGTGACGCTGTGGGGACGCTGAGAAGTGCGTCACGTCGGCGGGGCAAGAAAAAACAGTTGCCAGCTAAATTTGTAAGCGCTTACACTCTTCTTCGGCCGTTATAGCGGCACTGAACTGGGCGAACAAGGAGATCAGCGCGGTGCGGACGATGTACTGCAGCCGGCCACGGCCTGATGTTCTTTACCTGGCCTGCACGGCAGGCCGATCCGCAGGCTTGTCTGGGGGCGCCGGCATGCCCATGATGGTAGAGCTGCATCGATCGGCAGGGTCAACGCCACCGCGTTACCCCGCGGGCGGGCACCTGCCGCACTTCCAGGTCATCCGGGCATCGTCGCCTCCAAACTTCACGGCACCCCTCGATAAGGCTGCCCGCCGTCCGGAAAGGACACCCCACCACCCATGAGTGACACCACGGCAACAGGCCATGCAGCCGGCGGCCTCTCCGCCTGGGCCGGCGCATCGGCAATCCTCTTCGACCTGGACGGGGTGCTGACCCCCACGGCAACCGTCCATGAGCGCGCCTGGCAGGAACTATTCGAGGGCTTCCTCGCGTCGCAGCCCCAGGTGGCCGGCTACAGCGAAAGTGACTACTTCGACCATATCGACGGCAAACCGCGGTTCGACGGCGTACGCGACTTCCTGGCCTCGCGTGGGATTGTGCTCCCCGAGGGGCCCACTGACGACGACCCCGCCAACACCACCGTGCAGGGCCTGGGTAACCGGAAGAACCGGATTTTCAACGACATCGTCAGCACCGGCGTCGAGCCCTTCGAAGGGTCCGTACGCTTCCTCGACGCCGTGCTGCAGCGCGGACTGAAGGTCGCCGTCGTCTCTTCCTCCCGCAACGCACCCGCAGTCCTGGCGGCGGCCGGGCTCGCGGACCGCTTCCCTGTGGTGGTGGACGGCGTGGTGGCTGCCAGCGAAGGCCTGCCCGGCAAGCCGAACCCCGCCACCTACGAGTACGCCGCACGCCTGCTGGATCTTCCCAGTGAGGAATGCGTGGTGGTGGAGGACGCCGTCTCCGGTGTCCAGGCCGGGGAGGCCGGATCCTTCCACTCCGTCATCGGCGTGGACCGGGGCGCCGGCCGGCAGACCCTGCTCGACGCCGGCGCCACCCTTGTGGTCAACGACCTCAAGGAACTGCTTCCCTAAGGAACCGCTGCCTTCCCCGAGGCAGCCACGCTGCCCCGGCAGCCTGTTTCAGTACCCGTCATCCCCCCAAAAATCATCCCCAGGCCGGCAGCAAACCAGCTGCCCGGCCACACTTCGAAGGACCCAACACCATGGCCCTGATCTCCGCGGACCGCGAAAGATTCCCCAACAACCCCTGGCAGCTCGTGGAAACCCGCCACGAACAGGGCAATGAGGGGACCCTGGAAACCCTCTTTGCCCTGGGAAACGGGCACCTGGGAATACGGGGCGCCCACTGGGCGGCAGCCGACTCCGACCTTCCCGGCAGCTTCATCAACGGGCTGCACGAGATTTGGGACATCAAGCACGCCGAAAACGCCTTCGGCTTCGCCCGCACCGGCCAGCGCATCCTCTACATCCCGGACGCCAACAACTTCAGCGTCGTCCTGGACGGGGAGTCCCTCAGCCTTGCCGAGTCCGAGGTGCTGGACTACCGGCGCTCCGTTGACTTTTCCACCGGCGTCTACGAATGCCGGGTCACCTGGCAGTGCCGTTCCGGCGCCGTCGTCACCACCACCGAACGGCGAGCCGTCGGATTCGCGTCCAGGGGAAGCCTTGGCATCTCGCTGGAGGTGGACACTGACCGCGAGGTTTCGGTGGACGTGACCTCCTCCCTGATCAACCGGCAGGACCAGCCTGTGGAGGACCACTCGGTCCACGATCCCCGCCGTGCGGGCCGGCACGCCGGACGGGTCCTGCTGCCCCTGCGCCTTGACGGCGGTGACGGGTCGCTCCGGCTGGCCTGGGAAGCTGCCGAATCGAAGCAGCGGGTGGGCGTGGCCGTGGACCACTGGACCTCCGCGGGCCATCAGCCGTTCGAGACCCTGGTGGACCAGGACGACAGCAGCGTCCGCTACGTCCTGGCGGTCAGCCCCGGCGAGCCGTTCCGCCTGGAAAAGAGCGTCAGCTACGCCGCTGGCCGGGCCATCCAGGACCCGTCGGTTGACCCTGCGGCCGTTGCCGAGGAGGGCCTGCGCCCGATGGGGGACATCTTTGCCGAGAGCGAAGCGCACTACCGGGACTACTGGGCTACCTCGGACATCGTGGTGACCAGCGAGTCCGTGCTGCAGCAGGCCATCCGGTGGAACCTGTTCCAGCTCGCCCAGGCAACGGCCCGCGCCGACGTCGCCGGAATTCCTGCGAAGGGTGTGACGGGCTCGGGGTATGAGGGCCACTATTTCTGGGACCAGGAGGTCTACCTCCTGCCCTACCTCACCTACACCAACCCCGACGGCGCCCGGAAGGTCCTCGAGTTCCGCCACGGCATGCTTCCCGAAGCCAAGGTCCGGGCCAAGGAACTGAGCGTGGACGGCGCCCTGTTCCCGTGGCGCACCATCAACGGTCTTGAGGCCAGTGCCTACTACGCCGCCGGCACGGCCCAGTTCCACATTGCGGCCGCGATCGCGTTTGCCACCAACCGGTACGTGTGGGCCACGAAGGACGCCGGGTTCCGCGACGGGATGGGTGCCGAACTGCTGATTGAAACAGCGCGCATGTGGATCTCCCTGGGCTTCTTCGGCAAGGACGGGCTCTTCCACATCCACGGCGTCACCGGCCCCGACGAGTACACCGCCGTGGTCAATGACAACCTCTACACCAACGTGATGGCGCGGTTTAATCTGCGCGCCGCCGCGGCCCTGGAACATGCAGGCATCAGCGACGAGGAGCGGCAGCTGTGGGAGGCGGCTGCGAACCGCATGCAGCTGCCGTTCGATGAGCGGATGCAGGTGCATTCCCAGGACAACGACTTCATGCACCTCGAACCGTGGGACTGGACCACGCCCCGGTCCAAGTACCCCCTGCTGCTGCACTTCCACCCGCTGGTGATCTACCGCCACCAGGTCCTCAAGCAGGCGGATACCGTCCTGGCGATGTTCCTGCAGTGGCAGGACTTCACGGTGGAGGAGAAACAGCGCGCCTTCGACTTCTACGACCCCCTGACAACCGGCGACTCCACCCTGTCCGCCTGCGTCCAGGGCATCATGGCCGCCGAGGTGGGGTACTCCCGCGAGGCGCTGGAACACTTCACCAACGCCGTGTTCATCGACCTTGACGACACCCACGGCAACACCATCGACGGCGTGCACATTGCCTCCACCGGCGGGGTGTGGAGCTCGCTGGTCTGCGGGTTTGCCGGGCTTCGGGACCAGGGTCCGGTCCCGTACTTCGACCCGCGCCTGCCGGCGGAGTGGGACGGGCTGGCCTTCCACCTCAAGATCCAGGGCCGCCTGCTGCTGGTGGAACTCGAGACCGGCTCCATCACGCTGACCGTCACCGAAGGGGAGCCCCTGGTGGTGGACGTCCGCGGCCGGCAGCTCACGGTGGGCGCAGAACCCGCCACGGTGGCGTTGGAGCCCGTGCCGCAGCCGGAACCCACGGTGTTCCCCAGCGGGCATCCGACGGCGAGCATCCCGGTGGTGCGCGCCAACAGCTGAGTGCGGGGCGGCGGCGGGAGCCTAGTCTCCCGCCGCCGTCGTGCGTTCCAGCGCAGGTTCCTGGTCCAAGGGGTGGGCCAGTTCGTCGGCGGGCATCCCTGCAACAGCCATGGCGACGACCGCCATCACCGGGCAGACGCCGCCGGCCACCAGGAAGATCAGCCAGATGGGCAGCACCTCTGCGGCCGGCCCGGCCAGCGCCATGGACACCGGCATCAGGGCCAGCGAGACGAAGAAATCCAGGCTGGAAACCCGGCCCAGGAGGTGCGGGGGAACCCGCCGCTGGAGCAGGGTGCCCCAGATGACCATGCCCACGCTGCCGGTGGCACCGAAGATGAACAGCGCCGCGGCGATTGCCCAGAAGCTGTCCATGACGCCGACGGCGGCCAGCGGCAGGCTGCCCGCACCCCAGGACACCATCATCACCGTGAGGTAGCGGCGCGGCAGCCGGAAGGATGCGGTCAACAGCGAGCCCAGCGCGGCGCCGACCCCCATCACGGCCAGCAGGAAGCCGAACATGCGGGAATCGCCCGCCAGCTGGTCGCGGACCACGAACGGCAGCAGGACCTCGATGGGGCCAATTAGGAACAGGACCGAGATGCAGGCCCACACCAGGGTCCACAACAGCCACGGGGTGCCCAACGTGTAGATGACCCCTTCGCGCAGGTCGTGGAAGAAGGACCGCCTGTCCACCTCAGCGTCCTCGGCACCGGCGCCGGCCGGCCCGCCTGCACCGTCCACGGCCCCGTTGGCGGGAGCAGCCAGTGCATGCTGGCCCAGGAAGTTAAGGACGATGAACGCCAGGAGGTGGCACACCGCCACCGCCGTGACCGCGTGCGACGGCGAGAGGGCAGCCACCACGATGCCAGCCACGGCCGGACCTGCCGCCTGCTGGAGGACGGGACGCATGGACCCTTCCATTCCGTTCGCCGCCAGCAGGTCCTGGGCGGGAAGGATGCGCGGCAGGATTGCGGAGTAGGCAGGAAAGAAGAACGCCGCGCCGACACCCAGGACAAAGGAACCCGCTGCGACGTGCCACAGCTGGAGCAGGCCCGTCATGGCGAGTCCGCTGACGGCCGCTATCACCGCGAGGTTGGCTCCCTCCACGGCGATGATCAGCCGGCGCTGGGGGATCCGGTCCGCGGCGATGCCGCCGGCCAGGACGAACGCCACCAGGCCCACGCTGCCGGCGGCGGCAACCAGGGACAGTTCGAGGGGGCCGCCGCCCAGATGGATCACCTGGTAGACCATGGCCACGGCCCACATGCCGGAACCAAAGATTGAGATGGCCAGCGCTGCGATCAGCACCCTGTACTCGCGGTGGGCAAAGGGCCGCAGGGCTTTGGGGGTGGGCATAGGCTAAGTCTAGGCTTTGGGAGCGCTCCGGAGGAGCCCCGCCGGAGTGCGCCGAACGGGACGGGGCAGGTGGGTGGCCGCTCCTGCGGTGGCCTAATGTTAAGCAACCTTAGTATGAGGAATTCCGGCACAGGCGTGCCGGCGAGACAAGCAGAGGTGACCATGGCCAAGCGCAGCAATCCCGCAGTACGGATAGCACAGGAAACCGCCCACAACGCGGTGTTCGACGCAGACGGGAAGCCCAAACCGGGCGTCCACAACATGCTCCTGAAGGCGGTGGAAATCCAGCGCCCGCTGGTGGTGGCCTACATCCGCCGGCTGCAGAGGAAGCACCCCCGGGCCACGGCAGCCCAGCTCGCCGACATCCTGGAACGCGACTACCTCCGCGCGGTCACCGGCGGCGGTGCGCTGGTGGGCGCGACCGCCGTCGTGCCCGGCGTCGGCACCGTGGCGTCCCTGGGACTGTCCGCCGCCGCAACCGTCGGGTTCCTGGAAGCAACAGCCCTCTACTCCACCTCGCTGGCCGAACTGCACGGGATCCGGCTGACCAACCCCGAGAAGGCCAGCACCATGGTCATGGCCATCATGCTGGGCGAGGAAGGGACGGCGCTCCTGGGGACCCTCAGCGGGCAGGCTGCCGGCAGGGAGATGAGCGCCAACAAGGCCTGGGGCAATGCCCTGTCCAAGTCGATGGCCGTGCCGGGCTTCGGCAGCATCCGGAACAGGATCCAGAAGGCCTTCCTCAAGAACCTCCTCAAACGGCAGGGCTCCGCGTTGTTCGGCCGGGCGCTGCCGTTCGGCATCGGCGCGGTGGTGGGCGGAGCCGGTAACCTCATGATGGGCCGTGCGGTGGTGTCCAACGCCAAGGAGGCGTTTGGACCCATGCCGGACACCATCCCCGGAGAGCTCACCGCCGCCGCGGCGGCCCAGGACACCCCGACGCTGGAAGGCAAAACTTTTGGATCTCAACGCTGACCTTGGCGAATCATTCGGCTCCTGGCGGATGGGGGACGACGCCGCCATGTTCCAGCTGGTCACCAGTGCCAACGTGGCATGCGGCTTCCACGCCGGGGACCCCGTCACCATGCTGGACAGCTGCCGGGCCGCCTACGAACTCGATGTGACTGTCGGCGCCCACGTGGGGTACCGGGACCTTGCCGGTTTCGGCCGCCGCTCGCTGGACATGAGCTTCGACGAGCTCTTCGGCGACGTGCTGTACCAGCTGGGAGCACTCGACGGCGTTGCCCACGCCGTGGGTGCCTCCGTGGACTATGTGAAGCCGCACGGAGCCCTGTATAACCGGCTGGTCCACGATGCCGAACAGGCGTCGGCCGTGGTGGCCGCGGTGAACGCGTACGATCCCGGCCTGCCCATCCTGGGGCTCCCTGGCTCCGAGCTCCTGAAGCAGGCCAAGGACGCCGGGCACCCGGTGTTCATCGAGGCCTTCGTGGACCGCGCCTACCGGGCGGACGGCACGCTGGTTCCCCGCTCGGAGGAGGGTGCCGTGCTGCACGACGTCGACGCGATCGTTGAGCGGGCCGTGCGGCTGGCTGCCAAGGGCGAAGTGGTGGCCGTGGACGGAACAGTGGTCCAGGTCAGGCCCGATTCCCTGTGCATCCACGGCGATACGCCGGGCGCGGTGGGGATGGCTGCCGCCGTCCGGGCCGGACTGGAAGCGGCCAGCCTTGAACTGGAGTCCTTCGCCTAGCCGAAAACCAGGTGTGCCACCGTAAAGATGGCAAGCCCGGCCAGCGCGCCCACCACGGTGCCGTTGATCCGGATGAACTGCAGGTCCTTGCCCACCTGGAGTTCGATCTTCTGCGACGTTTCCTCGGCATCCCAGCGTGCCACGGTGTCCGTGATGACCCCGGCAATGTCCGAACGGTAGGTCCGCACCAGGTAGCCGGCTGCGTCGCCGATCCACGCGTTGACCTTGCCGGCCAGTTCGGGCTCGCTGACCAGCCGGGAGCCGAAGTCCCTCACGGCAGCCTTGAACTTCACGGTCAGTTCGCTGTCGGGATCGTCCACGGCGCCCAGCAGCGCATTCTTGACGGTGCCCCACGTGCGGGAGGCCAGTTCGCGCACCTCCGGGTCGCCCAGCACCTGGGCCTTGATGTCCTCGGCGCGGGCGATCATCGCTGGATCATGCTGGAGATCCTGGGCAAGGTCGTTCAGGTACTTGTCGATGGACTGCCGGACCTGGTGGTTCGGGTCGGCCTGCACCGCGCGGACGAACTTGAGGATCTCCACGTAGACCTTGTCGCCCACCAGCCCGTCCACGAACTGCGGCACCCAGGTGGGGGAGCGGTCGGACACCAGGTGGGTGACCGTGGCGTGGTTGTCATCCACCCAGTCGGCGGCGCGGTCCACCAGCAGGTCCACCAGGTTGTGATGGTGCCCGTCGCGGAAAATCCGTTCGGCCATCTTGCCCACCGGCGGCCCCCACGGCGGAGTCAGCAGGTGCTTACGCACCATTCCCTCGATGACCGCCTGGACGTCGTCGTCATTCAACACCTTGAAAAGGCCGCGGATGACGGCGGCGCCTTCCTTGGCCACCCGTTCGGAACCGGCGGGCGTGGCAAGCCATTCGCCCGCCCGGCGGGCGATATTCACGCTGGCGAGCTTGTCCTGGACCACCTGCTCCGAGAGGAAGTTGGTCTCCACGAACTCGCCCAGAGAGGCGCCGATCTGGTCTTTCCGGCGCGGAATGATGGCAGTGTGCGGGATCTTGATGCCCATGGGGTATTTGAACAGCGCCGTGACGGCGAACCAGTCAGCCAACGCGCCCACCATGCCGCCCTCGGCCGCCGCGCGCACGTACTGGAGCCACGGATATTCCTTCTGCAGCGCGAACGCGAAGACGAAGATCACGGCCATCACCAGCAGCAGTCCCAGGGCCACCAGCTTCATTTTCCGCAGCGCTGCCGCCTTTTCGGCGTCGCCCGCACTCAGCTGGTGGCCGACGGCGGCCCGCGCCTCCGCAGGGCCCCTCGAGGCCGGTGGGGTGGAAGGGGTGGGCCCGCCGGGTGATTCCCGGGTAGTTGGCTCAGAGTTCACCTGCATGTGCCAAGCCTAGTCCCGCAGCACGGGGCCGGTCGGCTACCGTGTCTGCATGACTACTGATGAGTCAGCGCCGCAACGGCCGTTGGTCTTTGCCCACCGCGGCTCCAGCGCCGCGTTCGCCGAACACACCCGGGCCGCCTACCTGCAGGCCCTGGCCGACGGCGCCGACGGCGTGGAGTGCGACGTCCACCTCACGCGTGACCAGCACGTTGTCCTCCTGCATGACGCCAACCTGGACCGGACCTCGGACGGAACGGGACCCGTTGCCGAGCGCACCCTCCGGGAACTGCGGCACCTGGATGTCTCGTCATGGAAGGGCGCCCGCATCCCGGAGGCCTACGGCGCCCGGTCAGAGCAGCTCCTGACGCTGCCCGAACTCCTGGACATCCTGCGCGGTGCAGGCCGGCCGGTGAAACTGGCCATCGAGCTCAAGCACCCCAGCCCTTACCAGCTCAAGCTGGAGGACCGGGTCCTTGAGGTGCTCCGCAGCGAGGGGTGGGACCCCAAAAGCTCTTCCGTGGACAACGTGGCGGTGACTTTCATGAGTTTCAGCCCGGACTCGGTCCGGCACCTGCTCAGCTCCGTTCCGCCGGAGTACATCTGCCAGTTGGTGGACGACGTGGACATCCGGGCGATCCGCGGCGGGCTGGGATTCGGGATGATCACCGGCGGCGCCATTGCCAACCTGATGAGGGCCACCCAGGCCGAGGGCGAGAGGATCCTGGACAACGGTGAGGTAGGCCTGGCCGGGCCCGGCATCGAGTATGTCCGCCGGCACCCGGCTGCTGTCCAGCGCTGGCTCGCCTCCGGCCGGCGCTTCCGGGTGTGGACGGTGGATTCGGAGCAGGATGTTGCGCTGTGTGCGGGACTGGGAATCCAGGAGATCACCACCAATGTGCCGGCCCGGGTCCTGAGCCAGCTGCAGGTTGCCTCGCCGCAAGGAAGGTAGAGGCTGGTGGAGGAGGACCAGGCCGGCGTGCCGCCGCTGTTCCGCTGCCTTGGGCCGGTTTTCCACCAGCAGGATGCTCCCGCAGGGCTCCTGGCTGCGCCCTGGTCCGGTCCCCGCCGCTGGTGGGCCGGGCCCCTGGACGTCGAAGGCCTCGGCCTGGGTTCGGTTGGTGCTGCTGCGGCGGCCCTCAACCTCCTGGCGGGCGCGCCGGGCCGGTTCGCCACCACCTCAGCCCTGACCGCCGGCGCCTTCGACTCTTCAGGGCACCTGCGCGTCTCCGGGCACCCCATCCAGGGGTTCGCCCCGCTGTCCGGCTTCCGGCGCACCCTGGACGGGTGGATCCGGCTCCACGCCAACTATCCGCATCACGAACAGCGGCTGATGGAAGCGCTGGGTGCCACCACCGCTGACGGTGTGGCTGCTGCACTCCGCAGCATGGAGTCGCTGGAAGCCGAAGCCGCCATCCAGTCCCGCGGCGGGGTGGCTGCGGCTGTCAGGACCCGCGCCGACTGGCTTGCTTCCGCCATGGGCCGGTCCGCCGGCACGGGACCCTGGATTGACGTGACGCTTCCCGGCGGGAAGGCAAAACGAACCGAGCGGCCCGTGCTCCGGCCCATTGAAGATCCGCGTCGGCCACTTCAGGGCGTGCGCGTGCTGGACCTGACCCGCGTCATCGCCGGTCCCGTGTCCACCCGCCTGCTGGGGGCGCTCGGTGCGGACGTGCTGCGGATCGACCCGCCGCAGCTTCCGGAACTCACCGGCCAGTTCGTTGACACCGGGTTCTGCAAGAGAAGCGCCGAGGCGGACCTGGCCATCCCCGGGAACCTGGACCGCCTGCGCCACCTCCTGCGGACCGCCGATGTTGTGGTCACGGGCTACCGCGCGGGCTCCCTCAACCGCTTCGGCCTGGATCCGCAGGCCCTCCTGGAAGCCCGGCCGGAGCTGGTGCTGGCCACCCTGGACAGCTGGGGCAGCGACGGCCCGTGGAGCGGGAGGCGCGGGTTCGACAGCATCGTCCAGGCGGCCTCCGGGATCGCGGACCTTTACGGGGCGGAGAACAACGACGGCGGCTGGCAGCCGGGAGCGCTTCCCGTCCAGGCGCTGGACCACGCCACCGGGTACGGCCTGGCTGCCGGTGCCATCGCATTGCTCGCGCACCGTCAGCACGGCGGCCTGGGCGGGTGGGCGCGCCTGTCCCTTGCCCGCACCGCCGAGGAACTCCTGAACCTCCCCGCACTCCCCGCCCTGCCTGCCCTGTCCGGCGAAACGGGACGCCCGGCAGGGCCGCCTCCCGCACCTGTACTCCGGACACAGGCCAGCACATACGGCGGACTTCGCTACGCCGCGCCGCCACTGCTGGCGGACGGCCAACCCCTCGACTATGACCGCCCTCCCGTCCCCTACGGAAGCTCGGAGCTGGCCTGGGCCTGAGGGTTACAGGAGCCCGCCGCGCCTGTGGTTGAGTGGAGCCATGCCTTTTCCCCGCTCCGGCCGGGCCGCCCAGACCCTCTCCGCTGCAGCCATGAGCGCGCTGCTGCTGGCCAGTGCCATGAAACACTTCCGCGACCCCGCCTTCTACCGCCAGGTGGTCCCGGGCTACCTCTGCCGTGACGATGACCCCGGCCGGGATGCCGCTCCCGCACGTCCGCTTGCCCTCCTCTCCCGGGAGGAATGGATCGCCCTGAGCGGGCTGCTGGAACTGGCAGCCGCCGTCGGAATCCTTGTCCCCGGAACGCGGAAGGTGGCCGCCACGGGCACCGCCGTGATGTTCACCGCGTTCCTGGCCGGACACGCCGATGCGCTCCAGCGGGCGTACGGACCACGGGGAACGCGGGCCCAGCGGAAGGTGCACACCGTCCGCCTTCCGCTGCAGGCGCCGCTCATAGCGTGGGCGTGGAGCCTGCGCCGGCCTGCCGCAGGAGCACGTCCGTGACCCTGCTGGCCTCCCCGGCGGTGCGGATGGGGATCTCCATCAGCATTGCCACCGGACTGTACGGCGTATCCTTCGGGGCGCTCTCCGTGACGTCCGGACTCAACGTCTGGCAGACGATGGCACTGAGCCTGCTCCTGTTCAGCGGCGGCTCTCAGTTCGCGTTCATTGGCGTGGTGGCCGGCGGCGGGTCCGGCATCGCTGCCATGAGCGCCGCCACCCTGCTGGGCATGCGTAACGGGATCTACGGCATGCAGCTCAACGCCCTCCTGCACCCCACCGGATGGCGCAAGTACGTGGCAGCACAGCTCACCATCGACGAGTCCACGGCAACCAGTTCAGGCCAGACGGACCCTGCAGAGCAGCGCCGCGGGTTCTGGGCGGCCGGCATCGGCATCTACGTGCTGTGGAACCTGTTCACCGCCATCGGCGCACTCGCCGGGAGCGGCCTGGGCGACCCCAAGCAGTGGGGGCTGGACGGCGCAGCCGTGGCCGCGTTCCTTGGGCTGCTCTGGCCGCGGCTCAAGGGACGCGAGCCGGTGGCCATTGCCGCTGTATGTGCCGTGGCCACCGTCATCGCCGTGCCGTTCGTTCCCGCCGGCGTGCCAATCCTGGTGGCGGCCGTGGTGGCAGCGGTGATCGGCTGGTTCAGCCACGGCCGGAGCGACGAAGGCCTGGAGCCTGACGTGGACCCCTTCCGGGAGCGCCACCATGGCACGCACCGCGCCGGGGACACCGGTCCGGGGGCCACCGGATGAGTCTCTGGATCTGGCTGCTGATTGCTTGTGCACTCGCCTACGCGTGGAAGCTGGTTGGCTACTTCGTTCCGGCCCGGCTGCTTGAAGACCCGCGCATGTCGCGGGTGGCGGGCACCATGACCATCGGGCTGCTCGCCTCCCTGACTGTGGTGAACACCTTTGCCACAGGACAGTCGCTCGCTGTCGACGCCAGGCTGGGCGCGCTGGTGGCTGCCGCCGTGGCCCTGGCGCTGCGCGCACCGTTCCTGGTGGTGGTCCTCGCCGGTGCTGGAACGGCTGCGCTGTTGAGGATGCTGGGTTGGAATTAAGCGCCCAGTAGGGACGGGAATACAGCTACCTCACGTGATGCAGATCACATTAATTGCTCTTTTCCGGTTGTACTATAAAAGCGGCTATGCAGTCGGCCGTGGAAGTTCGCATGAATGGTGACCATGGAAAATCAACTGCATGCAGCCGGGGAAAGATCCGGACGTCTGCGCCGCAAGAATCCGGGACGGCGGGCGGGACTCCCAGCCAAGCGCTTCTTCACCCGGTTTGCCCGCCTTGCTGACGTTCCGGAGGAGGACCTCGAACTGCTCTCCCGGAGCCTGCGGACGTCGCTGGACCTGGATCCGGCATCCAACATTCCCGCACTGCATGCCCTGGTGCGCCAGGAACTTCGCAGCAGGGGAGAGGCCGGCGGCAGGTAGCAAAGGGCATCCCGGAACCGATCTGTGGTGGACTGGCACCAGGGCCGCAAATCCACTGCGGCGGCCACGAAGGAGGAACCGAGATGAACGATCAGTCACGTCCGGAGCAGCAGGGGAAGCCGCGGCAAGGCTATCTTGACCCCAGGGGGTCGGAATCCACCCGGGAGATGCGGGATACAGCCCGCCGCCGCCGGGATGCCGAGGAAAAACTGCAGCAGCACCTCAACGAGGCCAAAGACCACGTGCCCAATGAACGCGACGACCAGCCAGGGCAGCCCGGGCACAAGGAGTCCGACGGCGGCGGCGACGGCGGGCAGGTCCCGTCCCGCTAGGTTGGGACGACAGGGCGCCGGGCACATCCGCTGGGGCGGGTGGCAAGAGTTGGAGCCTGCTGGAACGGGTGGCGGGAGTTGGAGCCTGTTGGCTAGGCCACGCCGTGGGCTGCGCCACCGGGAGAACCGGCCCGCCGGCAGCTCTCTTCGACGGCCATCTCGTACCATGCCTCTGCCCCGAATTCGGGTTCAGGCGTGTCCAGGTTCTGGTACAGGGCGTCCAGCAGGTTTGCGAGTTCTTCCGCGGTCAGCGAGGGAAGGACTTCCTCGGGGCCGCGGGGATCGTTGAGGTAACGGTTCAGTTGTGAACTCTTCATTGTGCCGCTGCCAGAATGCGCCGGAACTGCCGGGATTGCTTCATGGGTCACTCCATCCCAAAGTCGGGAGGCTGGCTGCGTAACCCCTCCTGAAGTGTATTGCACCCGCAGGACGCCCACAATGGTGCCGTCCGCGCGCCAGGCAAAACGCGCGCGCCCGCATTCCGGAGCCCTGGCTGCGCCCCGTGCGGCGCGGTTCTACTGCATGCCTTAGCCCAGGTGGGGGCCGGTTCCGGGTGTGGACGGGACGGGCACGTGGGCCGGCAGGGGGC
>NZ_BRCG01000034.1:0-24576 GCF_023708005.1 Pseudarthrobacter sp. NCCP-2145
GCGGTCATAGCGTGGGGGAAACGCCCGGTCCCATTCCGAACCCGGAAGCTAAGACCCACAGCGCCGATGGTACTGCACCCGGGAGGGTGTGGGAGAGTAGGTCACCGCCGGACACACATTAAAAGGGTCGAGGCCCCAACCACCACGGTTGGGGCCTCCCACATTTAAACCCCCACATAAACTCGCCCGGCACCGCTCACAGCCACCACCAGGGCGCCCCCCATCCAGGCCCCCGGCACACCCCACATCAAGTGAGAGAGCGCCGCAAGGGGGAGGGGCGGTAAAGTTGGGCAGCATGGACAGCCTCTTCAGCCACAAGCACGAACCGTCAGGAGGTGACGGCCACGCTGCTTTCGAGATCCTGGAACCCGTGGTTCACACGGTGGTAGTACCGGGAAGCGTCGCGCATGCCTTCGCTGGCTTCACCGACCATACCCACCTCTGGTGGCCGCTGGAATCCTACGGCGTCTATGGGGCCGGCTCCTACGTGGAGTTCGAGGAGAACCTCATCCTTGAGACGGCGGACGACGGCCGGACCAGCATCTGGGGAACCTTGGATGACTGGCAGCCTCCGTTGTCATTCCACGCGACCTGGCATCCCGGTACTACGGCGCTGTGGTCCACCGAGCTCCTGGTCGCCTTCCGTGCAGTCGCGGATGGCACCGAGGTGCGGGTCTTCCACGACGGCTGGGAGGGTTCCGAAGACCCGCCCGCCACGCGAGCCAAGTACGCCGATGCCTGGCCCGGGATCCTTGCCAAATATGCCCGGTTCATGGGCGCTGCCTGAGCCTGCACTCACCCTGCGGACGCGCGCCAGCCCAGGCAGCCGCCACCCGGCCGCGCCAGGTTTCCCCCCTAGACTGGGGATAATCCGCGACGACGTATGGAGGCCAGGTTGGGTAGCGTAGTTGACGAGTTGGAGAGGATCCTGGCACCTGGGCAGGTGGACGCGGGGGAGGTTGCCCTCCGCCGCTATGCCGTGGACCAGGCACCCGTGATCGACTTCCAGCTGCCGCTCGCTGTTGTCTTCCCGGAATCCGTGGCGGATGTCCAGGCTGTCGTACGCGCCTGTGCCGGCACCGGCGTCGCCATCGTGGCACGGGGCGCGGGCACTGGTGTGTCCGGCGGGGCCCACGCGACGAAGAACTGCATCGTCCTGTCCCTGGAGCGCATGGACCGCATCCTCGCGCTCAACCCCGATGACGAAACGGCCGTCGTGGAGCCGGGCGTCGTCAATGCCGTCCTCAACGATGCAGCCGCGGCTCATGGACTCATGTACGCGCCCGATCCCGCCAGCTTCCGCACGTCAACCATCGGCGGGAACGTGGCCACCAACGCCGGCGGGCTGCGCTGCGCCAAATACGGGGTCACCCGTGACTCCGTCCTCGCAGTGGACGTTGTGCTCGCGGACGGCTCACTCATCCATACCGGCCACCAAACGTTCAAAGGCGTAGCGGGCTACGATCTCACAGGACTATTTGTGGGCTCCGAAGGGACGCTCGGCATCGTGGTCGGTGTTACCGTCCGCTTGAAGTACTTGCCCCGCGACGTGCACACCGTCGCAGCGTTCTACCCTGACTTCCGGCAGGCCGCCGCAGGCGTCCTGGCAGTCGGAAGGGCCCGGGTCCAGCCAGCCATCATGGAACTGCTTGACGGCGGCACGCTGGCCCAGCTCGATGACATCCACGGATCCGACCTCACGGCCCGGGGCCGCTCCCTGCTCCTGATCCAGACCGACGGGTTTGGCGCGGCTGCAGAGGCGCAGGTGGTCCGCGACGTGCTGCTGGCCGGCGGCGCAGCCGTCACCACTGAAGCCAGCGAGGAGGCTGAACGGCTGGTGGAGCTCAGGCGCCACAGCCGCGGAGTGGAGGTCGACGACGAATACCGCGTGGGAGAGGACGTCGCCGTTCCCCGTTCCCGGCTGGTCGACTACGTTGCAGCCCTGGATGCCATGGCGTCGGACCACGGAGTGCACCTCAAAGTCGTGGCCCACGCGGGAGACGGCAACCTGCATCCCACCTTCTGGATCGACCGTACGGGCGGCAGTGTGGACGCCGTCGCCCTGAAACGCCTCCATCGGGTCCTGGACGAGTCCATCACCGCCGCGCTGGCCATGGGCGGCACTATCACCGGCGAACATGGGGTGGGGCAGTACAAGCTGCGCTGGCTGGGCCAGGAGCAGCCGGAACCGGTCCGCGAGATCCAGCGGAGGATCAAGGAACTGTTCGATCCTGAGGGTATCCTCAATCCGGGAAAGGCGATCTGACCCTAGTCGTCCGAGTCCGGGTATTCGTCGATCGACTCATCGTCCCCGTAGCGGGACTCTTCCGTTTCCACTTCGAGGATCTTCAACATGCCCGTGTCCGGGTTGAGCATGATCGCGGCTTCATCCCGGCGGTGGCGCAGGATGGAGTCGATGTAGGACTGCACGGCCTCCGCCAGCGGAATGTGCCGCTCCTGCTTTTCCGACATGTACCAGCGGTGCTCCAGGACCTCATGCACCACTTCTGCCGGTTCCAGCTTGCCGGAAAGGTCCCGTGGAATGGACCTGACGATAGGCTCGAAGATCTGGCTCACCCAGAGGTGGGCGCTGTATTCCTCGTCCATGTTCGGGTTGTTGTCGGCCCGGAAGGAGTCCATGTCGTTCAGCAGCCGGCGCGCCTGGTTCTCCTGCGCGTCGATGCCCGTGAGGCGCAGCAGCCGGCGCTGGTGGTGCCCGGCGTCCACCACCTTGGGCTGCAGCTGGATGGTGGACCCGTTCTGGGTGGTCTTGATGGCGTATTCCTCGACATCAAAGCCGAGTTCGTTAAGCCGCCGGATCCTTGCACTCACGCGCCAGCGCTCACCGAGTTCGAAGGACTCCTTCTCTGTGAGTTCCGCCCAGAGCCGGCGGTAGCTGTCCATGATCAGCTCGCTGGTGGCCACAGGGTCCACCTTTTCCTCGATCAGCCCGCCATCGAGCAGGTCCATCAGTTCACCGGCAATGTTCACGCGTGCGATCTCAAGGTCGTATTCGCGCTGGCCCGTGGACAGGTCCGGATAGAGCTCGCCGGTCTCCGCGTCCACCAGGTATGCGGCGAACGCGCCGGCGTCGCGCCGGAAAAGGGTATTGGAGAGCGACACGTCGCCCCAGTAGAAGCCGATGAGGTGAAGACGCACCAGGAGCAGGGCCTGGGCGTCGATGAGGCGCGTCAGGGTGTCCTTGCGGAGCATCTGGGAGAAGAGGGCACGGTACGGCATGGAAAACTTCAGGTGCCTGGTGACGAGCACCGGGTTCAGCGGGCGTCCGTCCAGGGTGGTGCGGCCGGTGATGACGGCGACGGGCTCCACGCAGGGGACGTCAAGGCGGGCCAGCTTCCGGAGCATGTGGTACTCGTGGCGGGCCACGTGCTCGGAGGTTTCCTTGATGGCGATCACGGAGCCGCCAAGGTGGGCGAAGCGCACGATGTGGCGGGAGATGCCCCGGGGGAGGGCCGCCAGGTTTTCCGCCGGCCAGTCCTCCAGGGCGATGTGCCAGGGAAGGTCCAGCAGTTCGGGATCGGCCGCAGCCGCCGTGATGTTCAGGGAGCTGGAAACCGAGGCCGCCTTGCCGTCATCGGCGCTGGCGGCAACAAACCGCGGCAGTTTGCCGATCTGCGCGTAGTCGGTGGGTTCGTCGTGCCACTGGGCGCTGTATTCCTCGGTCATGGGGTCAATTCTTCCGTACAGAGGGGCGGCCAGCTAATTCTTTTGTCCGCCCGGTTAAAGGCCGACGGCGGCCCGCACCGTTTCGAAGGGTGCGGGCCGCCGTGGGTTGGTTTGATGCCGGCAGGTGGGCCCACGCCGGCAGGGTTCCCTAACCGAAGCGAGGTTAGGGAACCAGTGGGGACTAGTCGCCCAGGCGCAGGCCGGTCTTGGTGTCGAACAGGTGCACGTGGCCCGACTGCGGCCGGACGTAGATGACCTCGCCCTTCATCGGGGGGCGGCGGCCGTCGACGCGTGCCACGATGTCGTGGTCCTTGCCGTCAAGGGTGGTGTGGCCGTAGACGTAGGCGTCGGCACCGAGCTCTTCGACGACGTCGACCTCGACCTTAAGGCCTTCGCCCTGCGGAGCGGTTTCGAGGTCTTCCGGACGGCTTCCGAGGGTGACCGTGGAGCCGTGTGCTTCTTCCAGGACGTTGCGCGGCACGGGGTACACCGTTCCGCCGAACTGGACGCCGCCGTCGACGACGGGAAGTTCGAGCAGGTTCATGGCGGGGGAGCCGATGAAGCCGGCAACGAAGACGTTCTTGGGCTTGTCGTACAGGTTGCGCGGGGTGTCAACCTGCATCAGCAGGCCGTCCTTCAGCACAGCAACGCGGTCACCCATGGTCATGGCCTCGACCTGGTCGTGGGTCACGTAGACGGTGGTGACGCCCAAGCGGCGGGTCAGCGAGGCGATCTGAGTACGGGTCTGGACGCGGAGCTTGGCGTCCAGGTTGGAGAGCGGCTCATCCATGAGGAAGACCTGCGGGTTACGCACGATGGCGCGGCCCATGGCGACACGCTGGCGCTGGCCGCCGGAGAGTGCCTTCGGCTTGCGGTCCAGGTACTGCTCAAGGTCAAGAAGCTTGGCTGCTTCGCGGACGCGCTCGGCGCGCTCTTCCTTGGAGACGCCTGCGATCTTCAGGGCGAAGCCCATGTTGTCGGCAACAGTCATGTGCGGGTACAGCGCGTAGTTCTGGAAAACCATCGCGATGTCGCGGTCCTTCGGCGGAACGTCGGTGACGTCGCGGTCGCCAATGAGGATTCGGCCGGCGTTGACGTCCTCGAGGCCTGCCAGCATGCGCAGGGAGGTGGACTTGCCGCAACCGGAGGGTCCAACGAGGACCAGGAATTCGCCATCGGCGATGTCGATGTTGAGCTTATCGACGGCGGGCTTATCTGTGCCCGGGTACAGACGCGTAGCGTTATCAAAAGTAACTGTAGCCACAGTTATCAATCCCTTCACCGGCAGGTACGTGCCGGACGATCCGTTGTGAATGGTTCATGTTTGTTCAGTTGTGTGTTGCTGGCGCAATTCCGCCGAGGCGGAGGAGCGCTGAGTGACGCCGCACGGTTCTTGTGCGCCACATCACAAGCAAGAGTATGTCAGATGTTATCGCAATGGTGGCAAATGTTACGGGCGTCACACGTGAGCTTGCACAACCTCCGTGCGCTTCCTCACTCTGCGGCTGTTCCCGGATCTTCCTCAGCAACGGCGATGCTTCGCTCCTGAAGCAGGACCTCCAGCAGTTCCGCCACATGGACGGGCGCCTCCACCCGGTACTGGGCCTGGGTGAAATCGAGGCCCACTTTGACGCCGACGTCCCCTGGTTCCAGCCGCGCCAGCGCATCCTCGTCCGTGGTGTCGTCGCCGGCAAACAGGACCCCAATGGCGCCGGTGATCTGCCGCAGGAAGGTGACTCCCTCGCCCTTGGAGGCGTTGACGACAGAGGTCTCAAGCACCCGCTTGCCGTCCTTGAGGAACACCCCTTTCCGGTCCTGCAGCACGGAACGCGCAGCTGCCACGGCATCGTCGGCGACGTCATCGGAGGCGAGGCGGGTGTGCAGCACCACCCCGGCAGGCTTGTCCTCGAGCATCGTGCCCGGTGCTTCCTTGACGATGTCCTCCAAGACGGTTCGCACCTCCGCGAGGAGCGCTTTTTGCTCGGGATCAAGCGTCAGCCCGGTGGATCCCGGGCCCAGCCACGCCTCTGCTCCGTGGCTGCCGATCAGGAGGGTATTCACCGGAGGGGACGCGACCGCCCGCAGGCTGGCGAGCGCGCGCCCGGAGATGAGTGCCGTCGTCGTTCGTGGAAGGACAGCCAGCCCGGCAAAAGCCGCTGCGGAGCGCGGCAGGGGCCGGGCGTCGTCCGCATGGCCGACGATAGGCGCCATGGTTCCGTCGAAGTCCATGGCCACCAGCAGGTGCTCCGTTCCGGCGATCTGCCGGATGGCCTCCCGAAGTTCAGGAGTCAGCGCCAGCTTGTCCTTCGCGTGGCGGGCATCAGGAGTCATCACGGACCACCTTTTCGTTGAGCGCGTGCAGGAAGTCGGCAGACCAGTGGTCCACATCGTGCTCGAGAATCTGCTTGCGCATCGCCCGCATCCTGCGGCCGGCCTCCCTGGGCTGCATCTCCACGGCGCGCATGATGGCGCTCTTGAGCCCGTCGATGTCGTGGGGATTCATCAGCAGGGCCTGCTTGAGCTGGTCGGCTGCGCCGGCGAACTCACTCAGGACCAGGGCGCCGTCGTTGTTGGTGCGTGCGGTGACGTATTCCTTGGCGACGAGGTTCATGCCGTCCCGGAGGGCTGTCACCAGCATGACGTCGGCGGCGAGGTACAGCGCCACCATCTCCTCAACGGGGTAGCTGTGGTGCAGGTAGCGCACGGCAGTGTTCTCGATGGTGTCGTAGGTGCCGTTGATGTGGCCCACGGTGCCCTCCACCTCCTCGCGCAGGAGCCGGTACTGCTCAACACGCTCGCGGCTGGGGCTGGCCACCTGGATAAGGGTGGCGTCGCCGACAGAAAGCTTGCCGTCCGCCAGGAGCTCCTCGAAGGCCTTGAGGCGGTGCCGGATGCCCTTGGTGTAGTCCAGCCGGTCCACGCCAAGCAGGATGGTCTTGGGGTTGCCAAGGTCCTGGCGGATTTGGCGGGCCCGCTCAACGATTTCCGGTGTGGCGGCGAGCTCGCTGATATGCCGGACATCGATGGAGATGGGGAAGGCCTGGGCCCGGGCGATGTGGGTGATCTGCCCGTCAGGACCCTTGACGTGCACCTGCTGCTGCTTGACGCTGGCGCCCAGGAAGCGGCGTGCGGACCGCATGAAGTTGCCGGCATCGCTGGTCCGCTGGAAGCCCACCAGGTCTGCGCCGAGGAGCCCGTCGATGATTGCCTGGCGCCATGGCAGCTGGGCAAAGATCTCCGGCGGAGGAAAGGGAATGTGGTTGAAGAATCCGATGCGGAGGTCGGGCCGCGCTTCGCGCAGCATGCGCGGCACCAGCTGGAGCTGGTAGTCCTGCACCCACACCGTGGCGCCCTCGTCGGCATGGCGGACGACGGCGTCGGCGAACCTTCGGTTGACCTTTCGATAGGAGTCCCACCAGGTCCGGTGGAACTCAGGCGGTGCGATGACGTCATGGTAGAGCGGCCAGAGGGTGGCGTTGGAGAACCCCTCGTAGTACAGCTCCACGTCGTCGGTGCTGAGCTGGACCGGGACGAGGTCCATGCCGCCGTGGCTGAAGGGTTTGACCGTCTCGTCCGGCGCGCCATGCCACCCCACCCACGCGCCGTCTGTCTTGGTCATCATGGGCGCCAGTGCTGTTACGAGGCCGCCGGGGGAGCGGCGCCAGCCGGAGCCGTCGTCCCCGCTCTCGCCGGGGGCACAGCGGTCCACGGGCAGCCTGTTGGACACCACCATGAAGTCGTACTTTGTTTCGCCGCCGTGGCCTGCTCCGGCGGCGCCGGACGTCGCCGGGGCGGTGTGTTTTTCCTGGACGGGTGTTTGCATTGCGGCCCCCTGGGGTTTGCTTGTGCCTCTCTGCCCACCCTAACGGGACGGAATCTTCCGTGCTATTCGGCCTTTCGTCAACCCCGCCAATACTTGAAGGAGCAAGCTCCCAGCTTTCTCCCCTAAAATGTATGGAGTTGCCACGAAGTGGTCCCCCCACGTCAACCGACCCAAGGAACACATGAGCCCTGCAAACGAAGTCCGTAAGTCCAAGGCTGAGCGAACCGCGGAGGCGCGGGAAAAGGCGCGCCTGATCCGTGAAGCGCAGCTGAAAAAGGACAAGCGCAACAAACTGCTCATCGGCTGGGGCATCGTGGCGGCCGTCGTGGCCATCCTGGCTGTTGTCGCCTTGGTGGTGACCACCAGCATCAGGCAGAACACCCCCATCGCCGACCAGGGCCCCGTGCCCGCCAACGCAAACGTCAACGGCGGCGTGACCCTCCTGGCCAACACCGACGTCAAGCAGACGGACCCTGCCACCGTCGACGTGACCACGCTGACCAAGCCCGAGACCCCGCCCAGCCCCGTGGTGGCGCCGGGGGCAGAAGCCGAAGAAGGGCAGCCCGTCAAGGTCATTGCCTACATCGACTTCATCTGCCCGGTCTGCCTGCGCTTCGAAGAGACTTACAACGAGGCCCTGACGAGCCTTCGCAATGAAGGCAAAATCACTATGGAGTACCGGCCCCTGGGCTTCCTGGACCGCCAGTCCAGCACCAACTACTCATCCCGGTCCGCCAACGCGGCTGCATGTGTTGCCGACACGGCCCCCGACAAGTACGGGGAATACGTCAATGTCCTCTTCGAGAACCAGCCCGCCGAAGGCGGTGCGGGCCTGTCCGATGACAAGCTGAAGTCCCTTGCCAGCGACATCGGTGCGGACATCAACAGCTGCGTGGATGACAAGACCTTCCGCCCCTACGTCAAGTACTCCACGGAGCTGGCAGCAAATACCGGGATCACCGGTACCCCCACGGTCTTCATCGACGGCAAGCAGTGGGACGGCGCCACCGACCTGAACGCCGAGATCCAGGCGGCAATCGACGCCAAGGCCTAAAGCCTTCACGCACCCGTACACCCAGCGGCCCGTTCCCGGATTCTTCCGGGAGCGGGCCGCCGGCGTTAGCCCTGAATCCTGTGGAGCCGCCGGCGTTTTTACCACCGGCACCAGTTGGGCTAACCTTATCTAGCGCCGTTCAGGCGCCCGCCCTCAGGGCACGCCTCCTTAGCTCAGTTGGCCAGAGCACCGCTCTTGTAAAGCGGGGGTCGTCGGTTCGAATCCGACAGGGGGCTCCACCGCCAGACATTCCGTCCAGGCCGTCCGCCTCCCCGTGCACCCTGGCAGTTAAGCTGGTGTCATCCGCATGATCAGCCTGCTGATGAAAGGAGTGTGGGTGCCATGCCCAAGACCGGCAAGAACGACCACGCCCGCAAGGAAGAGCTTCCCTCCACCCTGCAACGCTCTGAGCAAAAGGCCCAGGACACGTTCGCCAAGACCTACGATTCAGCCCTGGAAAGCTATGACAATGACGAGGGCCGGGCTGCGCGGGCGGCCTACGCCTCCGTCAAGCACAGCTACGAGAAGGTGGGAGACCACTGGGAGCCGAAGGAAAAGCGCGGCCCCTCGGACAAGCGGGCCGAGGAGGGTGGGACGTCATCCGAACCCACCGCGGGAGGAGTGGACGCGAACGCCTCCAAGAAGCACCTCTACAAGCTTGCCCAGGAGCTGGACATCGATGGCCGTTCCACCATGGATAAGGATGAGCTGGTCAAGGCCATCCAGAAGGCCAATGATGCCGCCACCCGGAAGGCGCGCGGCAGCTAATACCAGGCCCTGCGGCTCTTGCCGATCCACCCTCCAGGGTGTCGAATCAGAGGACACGTTTCAGTCCGGTCGGATGGCAAAGACGCCAGGAGGTTTCCCATGTCGGTCAAGGGCACCAAGGACCCAGCCAGGACGGCAGCTGGCCGCAACGGAGCCGAGTCGCGCCGTGCGGACGCCTCTGCCGGCCTTGCCGCGGAGGATCCGGCAAGGATCCGGAATGTGGCGCTGGTAGGCCATTCGGGCGCCGGAAAAACCATGCTCATAGAAGCACTGCTCGCTGCCCAGGGAATGATCACGCGCAAAGGATCCATCCCGGACGGGACAACGGTCAGCGATTCCGACCCCGCTGCCGTACACCAGCAACGCTCCGTTACCCTGTCCCTGGTGCCGCTGCTGATCGACGGCATCAAAGTGAACCTCCTGGACACGCCCGGCTACCCCGATTTCATCGGCGAACTCCGGGCGGGCCTGCGCGCGGCGGACGCCGCGCTGTTCGTGGTGTCCGCCGTCGACGGCATCGACGCCACCACCACCGCACTGTGGGGTGAGTGCGAGCTCATGCACCTGCCCCGCGCCGTCGCCATCACCCGGATGGACCACCCGCGGGCAGATTACGACGGCGTCCTGGCCGCCTGCCGGAAATCATTCGGCGAGGGCGTCCTGCCGCTCTACGTCCCGGTGCGGGCGGGCGGTGAGGTCACCGGACTGCTGGGACTGCTGTCCGGCACGGTTACGGACTATTCGTCCGGTGAGCCGGCCGCTGCCGTGCGGGCAGCGGATGCGGCGGAAGTTGACGCGTCAGGTGCCGCCAGGGGCGAGCTCATTGAGGGGATCATCGCCGAGAGCGAGGATGAGACCCTGATGGACCGCTACCTCGAAGGCGAGGATATCGACACTGATGTCCTGATCGCCGACCTGGAAACCGCCGTCGAACGCGGAACTTTTTTCCCGGTCCTGTCCACGTCCGCCGTGAGCGGGCTGGGCACCGCGGAACTCCTGGAGGTGCTGGTCCGGGCCTTTCCGTCACCCCCGGACGGCAGCGTGCCCGGGGCGACCGACCTGGCGGGGTCACCCGCAGGGGCCCTGACGTGCGACCCCACCGGTCCGCTGGCGGCGGAGGTGGTCCGCACCTCCGTCGATCCGTTCCTGGGCCGGGTGTGCCTGGTCCGGGTTTTCTCCGGAACGCTCAGGGAGGATGCGCCGGTGCACGTCGGCGGCCACGGGCTGGCGGACCGCGGCCACCAGGACCACGACTCGGACGAACGCGTCACGCACCTCTACTCACCGCTGGGCGCCTCCCTGCGGCCCGTGCCATACTGCGTGGCCGGCGACATGTGCGCGGTGGCCAAACTGGGAAGCGCCGAAACGGGGGACACCATTTCCGGACGGGACCGGCCCCTGCTGCTGGCCACCTGGGAGATGCCCGAACCGCTGCTGCCGGTGGCGGTTGAACCCGATTCGCGCAGCGACGAGGACGCGCTGGCGCGCAGCCTGGGGAAGATCGCGGCCGGTGATCCCACCCTCCGCGTGGAGCGGAACTCCGAAACGCACCAGCTGGTCCTTTGGTGCATGGGCGAGGCCCACGTCGAGGTAGTCCTGGACCGGCTCCGCGACCAGGGCGTGAAATTGCACACGGTGGACGTGGTGACGCCGCTGCGGGAAACCTTTGCAGCACCCGCGGCCGGACACGGCCGGCACGTCAAGCAGTCCGGAGGCCACGGGCAGTACGCCGTCTGCGACATCGAGGTGGAGCCGCTTCCCCGCGGCGGAGGTTTCGAATTCGTGGACAAAACGGTGGGCGGCGTGATTCCGGGAACCTTCATCCCGTCCGTGGAAAAGGGCGTCCGTGCGCAAATGGAGAAGGGCGTGAGCGCGGGCTTCCCCGTGGTTGACCTGCGGGTCACCCTGACGGGAGGCAAGGCGCACAGCGTGGATTCCTCGGACGCAGCATTCCAGGCGGCAGGGGCACTGGCGCTGCGGGAGGCCGCGGCCGCCGGGCGGATCCAGCTGCTTGAACCGGTGTCCGCAGTGACCATCACGGTGGCGGACGAGCACGTAGGGTCCGTGATGAGCGACCTGTCATCCCGTCGCGGCCGGCTCACCGGCACCACGTCCTCGGGCGAGGGCCTGACTGAAATCGGCGCCGAAGTCCCGGACCAGGAGCTCCTGCGGTACGCCGTGGACCTGCGGGCGCTTACCGCCGGAACGGGGCGCTTCCGCCGCCGTTACCTGCGGCACGACCCGGTACCTGCCAGCTTCAGCCCCTCGTAGCAGCGCCTTTCCATGAACGCGGCTGCCCGGAAGATCCAGCGCGTCTATCTGACGCTGACCCTGGGCAACACGCTCGCGGCCTCCTTCATCTGGGGAATCAACACCCTGTTCCTGCTGGATGCCGGGCTTACCAATCTTGAGGCCTTCGCCGCGAATGCCTTCTTCACCGTGGGCATGGTGCTTTTCGAGGTGCCCACCGGGGTGGTGGCGGACGGCTGGGGGAGGCGGACTTCGTTCCTGCTGGGGACCGTCACGCTGGCCGGGTCCACCTTCCTGTACTTCCTGCTGTGGCAGTTCTCGGCCCCGTTCTGGTGGTGGGCCGCCGTCTCGGTCCTGCTGGGACTGGGCTTTACCTTTTTTTCGGGGGCGGTGGAGGCCTGGCTGGTGGATGCCCTGCGCTTTTCGGGCTACGAGGGAGGCCTGGAGGTTGTGCTCGGGCGCGGACAGATGGTGTCCGGGGTCGCCATGCTCGCCGGTTCCGTGGCAGGCGGGGTGATCGCGCAGGCCACGAACCTGGGGGTTCCGTTCCTGGTGCGCGTGGGTGTGCTGGTGGCGATGTTCGCGGTGGCCTTCCTGCTCATGCACGACGTCGGCTTCACGCCTGAACGCTCCGCCCACCCCCTGCAGGCCACCCGGGCTGTCCTCAAAGCTTCCGTGGACGGCGGCCTGAAGCATCCGCCGGTGCGGTACATCATGCTGGCTGCGCCGTTTACCGAGGGCGTGGGCATCTACGTGTTCTATGCGCTGCAGCCCTACCTGCTGCAGCTGTTTGGAGACCCCCGGGCCTATGCCATCGCCGGCCTGGCGGCGGCACTGGTGGCAGGAGCGGACATCGTGGGCGGGTGGATGGCGCCGCGCATCCGGAAACTGGTCAAGCGGCGGACCAGCGTGCTGATCGCCACCAACATCGTCAGCGCAGTCATCCTGGTGGTGCTGATGTTCACCACCACTTTCTGGCTTGCCCTGGCCCTCCTGGCGCTGTGGGCCGTGGTGTCCTCTGCCGGCACTCCCGTGCGGCAGGCATACCTGAACGACATGATCGCATCGAAGCAGCGGGCAACAGTGCTGAGCTTCGATTCCCTGATGGGTTCGGCCGGGGGAGTCGTGGTGCAGCCTGCGCTGGGCAGGACTGCAGACCTCTACGGCTACCCGGCTTCCCTGGCCGTGGGCGGTGCGCTCCAGCTGATCGCCGCACCGTTCATCCTGCTCAGCCGCAGGCAGCGACCAAAGGCGGACACGGCGTCGGAGGGGACGTCTCCAGCTCCCTAGCAGCGGCCCGGGCAACGGCGGACGTTCCGGTCAGTCAGGGTCCACCAGTTCGAGCAGCTTACTGGCCGCGTCCCTGATGTCATCGTGCCTGTGCTGGGCCGCCCTGCTTTCCTGCGTAGAAGCGCGGGAGGGAAACCGCTACGGATTAACGCCGGCGAGACCGCGATGAAACGCGCCCACAACAATCGCTGCGTAGCTTTCAGGCATGATCGCAAACATCTCCGGCCGGTTCCGCGCGTGGCTACTCGACACGTTTACCTACGACTCCGGCCAGCAGGCAGCCGATGCCATGGCTGATGCCACCCGGTGGGGATGGCTGCCCGCCCTGAGCGGGGTGGCGGTCGGGGGAGAACACGCCAGGCGGAGCCACAATGAATCCGTGGTCCAGGGCGGCGGAGTGTCCGGTTGAGCACACTATTGCGCCGGTAGCGGGATCATGCCCTAAACTTCTGCACTGAGGTGCCTGAAATGGCGCTGCGCAGCAACGAAAGTGAACACGCTATGGCTACCGATTACGATGCCCCACGCAAGCAGGAAGAAGAAACTCCGGCCGACTCGCTGGAGGCCCTCCAGGCGTCGCGTGGCGGCAACGCGCAGACCGCAGTCATTGACGTCGATGAGAACGACACCGCCGAAGGCATAGACCTGCCCGGCGCGGATCTTTCCAACGAGGAACTGACGGTCATTGTTGTTCCTGAACAGTCTGATGAATTCACCTGCTCTTCCTGCTTCTTGGTCCGCCACCGCTCCCAGGTTGCCCGCGAAAAGAACGGCATGAAGTACTGCCGCGACTGCGAAGGCTGACGCCTCCCGAGTTCCCTGCGCCGGCCACCTCCATAAGGTGGCCGGCGCTTATTCGTCTCCGGCCGCCGTCGTTATGCCGGTAACGGCAAGGTGCAGGTACCACGCAACAACAGGGCAGAAACAGCCCGCACGGGGCCAGGGAAAGGCCCATTTCGGCTCCGGATTTATGCGTGCGTGATCCGCGGCGCCGCAGCCTAACGGTTGCGCGGCGAAGCGGCCACAGGCCTCGATCTGCGCCGGAAACGCTCCTACCCTTGAGCTATCACATCGCTCAACACATGGGTGGCCCCACAATGAAAAAGTTCTCCACCTGGCTCGCCGCCATCCTCATGGCCGCCGGGCTGGGAATCGTGGCCCCGGGGCCTGCCTCGGCAACCACTTCCTATTGCGGGCTCGTCTGGGGGTCCCTGGCGAAAGCCGACCAGGACATGAGCACCGCCAACGTCACCAACGTCCGCACGGGGCAGCACTACTGCTTTGACAGGATGGTAGTGGACCTCAACGGCCCTGCCGCCGGCTACACCGTGCGCTACGTCCCCCAAATACTGCAGGACGGATCCGGGTTCACCATCCCGGTCCGGGGGAACGGGCGCCTGCAGGTGACAGTCAACGCACCCGCCTATGACGAAAACTACAACTCCACCTACAACCCGGCTGACCCCGCGGAACTCTCCAACGTGGCCGGTTACCAGACCTTCCGCCAGATGGTCTGGGCCGGGAGCTACGAGGGCTACACCAGCATTGGCTTGGGCGTCCGTGCCCGCCTTCCGTTCCGGGTCTTCACCCTGGACGGGCCGGGTTCCGGATCCCGCCTGGTGGTGGACGTGGCGCACTACTGGTGATAGGCGTAAAGGTGCCGTTCCCCTGGTACGAGGGAACGGCACCTTTCCTGCGTTTGGACGGCTGGGCGAGCCCAGGGTGACTACTCCGGCACCACGAGCGCGGGGGTATCCCGCTTGAGGGTCTCGCCGCGGAAGAAGCCGGGACGCACCCTGGCCATGATGAGCATGACGGCGGCGCCTGAGGCCAGGATCCCGACGCCGAGGACGAACACCAGGCCCACTCCGAAGATTTCCGAGCCGCTGCCGAACTCCGGGGCCCAGCTGTCCACTGCCGTCTGCAGGAATACCACGAACAGGCCCACCCCGCCCAGCACCGGGCACACCAGCCGGAGTACGAAGTGCCGCAGGCTGTCGAAGACGCTGTGGCGGAAGTACCAGGCGCAGGCCAGTGCGGTCAGTCCGTAGTAGAAGCAGATCATCAGCCCGAGCGCCAGGATGGTGTCGTTGAGGACGTTCTCGCTGACCACATGCATCACCGCGTAGAAGCCCGCAGACATGATGCCGGCGGCAACGGTGGCGAAGCCCGGCGTCGCGAACTTCCTGCTGACGCGGCCGAACGGTGCGGGCAGGGCGCCGTAGAACCCCATGGCCAGCATGCTCCTGGAGGGTGACATGAACGTGGACTGCAGGGAAGCGGCCGAGCTGGACAGCACGGCAAGGGACATGAGGATGGCGAACGGACCCATGATGGGGGAGGCCAGGGCGGTAAAGATGTTCTCGTGGATCTCGGTATTGTTCAGGCCGTTGCCGGTATCCCCGACGCCGGCGAACATCATGGTGGCGATGCTCACCAGCAGGTAGATCGCCAGGACGATGAGGGCAGTGAGGGTGCCGGCCAGCCCGGAGGTCTTCCGGCCGTTGGACGTTTCCTCATTGACCGTCAGGCAGACGTCCCAGCCCCAATAGACAAAGATGGAGAGTGAGATGCCGGCGGCAATCTGCCCGAAGGTCTCGATCCTGGTGACGTCGAACCATTCCCAGCTGAACGGGATGGCGGTTTCGGACGAGGACCAGTTGGCAAAGGCCATGCCGACAAACAGCCCCAGGACCAGCAGTTGGAATCCCACCAGGCTGTACTGTACCAGCTTGGTGGTGTGCAAGCCGCGGTAGCTGACCCAGACGGCCAAGGCCACGAACACAAAGCAGGTCATCACGTTCAGGGCTTTGTTTGCCGCCAGCTCGGCGAGCTCCGGCGAGCCCGTCAGCTGGGAAAGGAAGAGGTAGAAGAAGTCGACGGCGACTCCCGCGAGGTTGGAGAGCACAATGATGTTGGCGGCCAGCAGGCCCCAGCCTCCCATCCAGCCCACCCAGGGGCCGAAGGCCTTGGTGACCCAGGTGAAGGTGGTGCCGCTGTCCGGGGAATCGGCGTTGAGTTCCCGGTAGGCCAGGGAGACCAGGATCATGGGAATGAACCCGATCAGGAAGATGACAGGCAGCTGGAGTCCGGCTTCGTTGACCGTGGGGCCCAGGGCGCTGGTAAGGGTGTAGGCGGGGGCGATGGTTGAAATGCCCAGGACGACGACGGCGAGCAGGCCCAGCTGCCCGCCTTTCAGTCCTTTGGGGCTGATGCCGGAGGTTCCCGGGGAGTGCGGCCCGGAACCGGCAGGGGATGTTCTGGTGCGGATGGTCTCGGTCATGGCACCACTTTCTGGAAGATGTTGAGACAACGGTCACTATATGAATGGCGTTCATTTAGTATGGGTGGATGTGACGCAGGACGCAAGGGGAAATATGAATGCCATTCGTTTATGTCCGTATTTCACAAATTAGTAAGCTCACTGAGAAATCCTCCGCGGACCCGCCACAGAGCGCTGCGGTGCTGATAGCGTCGGGACTACTGGACCACTTGAGGAGGACGCATGAAAGCTTCACCGACACTGACCAACAACCTGCAGGCCGTGCTCGCCGACCTGATCGAACTGCACATCCAGGGCAAGCAGGCGCACTGGAACATCGTGGGAACCAACTTCCGCGACCTGCACCTGCAGTTGGATGAGATCGTGGACGCGGCCCGCCAGTTCGCGGATGACACCGCCGAGCGGATGCGGGCACTGCACGCGCTGCCGGACGGCCGCAGCTCCACCGTGTCCGGGTCCACGAGCCTGGCCCAGTTCCCTGAAGGGCTGATCAGCACCAAGGACGCGATCGAGCGCATCGTCGCTGCCCTCGAGGCTGCCGTTGGCACCATGCGCAAGGTTCACGATGAAGTGGATGAAGAGGATCCCACCACCGCGGACCTGCTGCACGAGTTCATCGCCAAGCTGGAGCAGTATGCCTGGATGGTCAACGCGGAAAATATGAAGCCCACTGCCAGCGTTACGGCGCCGGACGCAAAGTAGCAGCGTCCGCAGTGAAGCGGAGTGCAGGGCGCCCGCAGCCGGAGGTGGAATCCTCCGGCTGCGGGCGCCTTCTGCTGTCACGCTGCTCAGGTCACCTTTCAGCTGTCCGCCCTGGGCACTTTCCGAAGCACGACGGCGGCGAGGACTGCCGCCGTCGCCATCAGTACCAGCCCAATTGCTGCGGTGATGTGCACCCCCGAATCGAACGCCCCTGCCGCGGCCAGGCGCACGGCATCTGCCATGGGCTGCGGCAGCCTGGCCGCCAGCTCCATGGCGCCGGCGAGGGTCTCGCCGGCCTGCGCAGTTCCCGCGGCGGGGGCGGCTTCGGTGATGCCCTCCGGCAGTCGCAGGTTGTGCTGGTAGGAGGCGGTGAGGATGGAACCCAATACCGCGGTTCCCAGCAGGGCGCCCACCTCGTAGCCCGTCTCGGAGACCGCTGCTGCTGCGCCTGATTTTTCCGGGGGCGCACTTCCCAGGATGAGGTCGTTGGAGATTGTTTCGGCAGTTCCCACGCCCAGCGCGAGGATCAGCAGTGCGGCCAGCAGCAGTGAGGGGCCGCCCGCATGGCTGCCAAAAGTGACCAGGCTGTACCCCGTGGCGCTCATCGCAAGCCCGGCCGCCACAACGAAGCCCGGCCGCACTTTCCGTACGGCCGGCACCGCGGCAAGCCCCGCAACAACGGTGGCCACCAGGGCCGGAATCATCGCCATTCCGGCGGCCGAGGGTGACATGCCCTCGATGAGCTGGAGATGCTGGGCCAGGAAGAGGATGAACCCGTTGAAGGAGAACAGGGCCAGGACGTTGGCGGTGATCGCCATGCTGAAAACCCTGTTCCGGAACAGGGAAATGTCCAGGAGCGGGCTGTGCAGGCGCTGCTGGCGGCGGACAAACACAACACCCATGGCCACGCCGAACGCCATGGTCCCCAGCGCCGCGGCGCCTGGTCCTTCGGTGGCGAACTCCTTGATCCCGTAGACCACCGGGGCCATGGTGAACAGGGAGAGCAGGATGCTGGGCGCGTCCACTTTCCCCGGAGCCGGGTCCCGGGATTCCGGAATGAAGGCGGGGCCCAGGACCAGGAGGGGGAGCATGATGGGCACTGCGACCAGAAGTACTGCTCCCCACCAGAACTGTTCCACCAGCCAGCCGCCAAAGATCGGCCCCAGCGCGGCGCCGCCCGAGAACCCTGCGGCCCAGACCGCGATGGCCAGCCTCCGCCGGTTGGGGTCCGTGAAGATGTTCCGGATCAGCGAGAGTGTGGAGGGCATCAGCATGGCGCCAAAGAAGCCCAGCGCGGCCCTGCCTGCGATAAGCCAGCCCGCGTTGGGGGCAAAGGCGGTGGCTGCTGATACTGCCGCGAAGCCGATGCTGCCGATGATCAGCAGCCGCCGGCGTCCGACCCTGTCACCCAGGCTCCCCATGGCAACCAGCAGGCCCGCCAGCACCAGCGGGTAGGCGTCCACGATCCAGAGGAGCTCAACTCCCGAGGTGTCCAGGGCGCTCGCGATGGCCGGCAGCGCAAAGGTCAGCGCCGTGTTATCCACAGCAACCAGCAGGACAGGGAACATCAGCAGCCCCAGCGCCAGCCAGTCCCGCCGGCTGCCCGGCGGGCGGCTGCCTGCGGGCAGGTTGGACGCGGTGGGGTGGAAGCTTTTGGGCTGGGAGGCGGCGGACTGTGTCATGAAATAACTGTACCGTCTGGACGGTAGAGTTAATAAATCGAATCCCCACCGTGCATGATGGGAACCATGGCCAGGAAACCCGTCGCGCGAGATGCAGTCCTCGATGCTTTTGAAGAGCTCCTTATCGACGTGGGAGAACGGGCGGCCACCCTCGATGCGGTCGCCAGGCGGGCCGGTGTCTCCAAGGGAGGCCTGCTCTACCACTTCCCCAACAAGGAAGCACTGATCACGGCCACCCTCGAGCGGCTGGACCAGCTGGCGGGGGAGGATCTCGCTGCGATGGCAGACGCAAAGGAGGGCGCCGCCGCGTACTTCATCCGGTCATCCCTCTGGTCCGACACCCCCATGGACCGCTCCTTCGTTGCTGCCACTCGCCTGGCGGAAGTGGCGCACGAGGAGGCACGGCGCCGCTTCGCCGCCATCCAGCAGCACTGGCTGGACCTCATCGGGAAGGACGTGGGCACGGCAATGGCCAAGGCGGTGCTGTACATGGGGGATGGGCTGTACTTCAATGCCATGTGGGAGAGCGGGCCCTCCGGCAACCCCGGGAACAGGCGGGAGGACGTGGAGGAGCTCCTGGCGGCAGTGGAGCGGCTGAGGGGCTGACCGGCATTTGCCCGCGGGCCCGCAGCGTAGGAGAATTGCTCCATGTGTGGGCCGTCACCGGCAACCACAAACACTACAAATCAATAGCCTTTGATCTGCGGCGGGAGAGTTCTGCCAGAAGGTACACGCAGGCGCCGTAGGAGCAATACCTCCCCAGGAATCTCACAGGCCCATGTACCGCCGCGGCGAGGCAACTCTGGAAAGCAGCAGGCTGTCGGCTTTGAGATCCGGTCCCGGAAATCCAGGCAGCTGTGCTCACCGACGGTGCAAGCGGGACCGGCCCAGGCCGGCCACGCGGAAACTCTCAGGTCCAATACAGAGCGGGGAGGGACACGAATCGATGTGGCGTACCCTGCGCCGCCCTATTTATGGAGTTCCTCGTGACTGTATCTCCGGCCTCCGCCGCCCCGGCCGCCACCACACCTGCTTCTGCCGAACCCGTTTCTGCCGCAGCCTTCGTTGACCGGCACATCGGCGCAAGGCGCCAGTCCGACGTCGACACCATGCTCAAGGCAGTGGGTTACGACACCGTGGACGCGCTGGTGGATACCGCCGTCCCCAAGGACATTCGGCAGGATTCCCCGCTGGAACTGGCAGGCGCGCTGAGCGAGGTGGAGGCCCTCGCGGAGCTCCGCAGGCTGGCCGCCAGGAACAAGACCGCCGTGCAGATGATCGGCCAGGGCTACTACGACACTGTGACCCCGCCGGTGATCCGCCGCAACATCCTCGAAGGACCGGCCTGGTACACCGCCTACACCCCGTACCAGCCCGAGATTTCCCAGGGCCGGCTCGAGGCGCTGCTCAACTTCCAGACCATGGTGCAGGACCTGGTGGGCCTGCCCATCGCCAACGCCTCCCTGCTGGACGAAGCCACCGCCGTGGCCGAGGCCGTGCTGATGATGCGCCGGGCGAATAAGTCCACCGGACAGAATGCCGCTGCCCGCGACGGTAAGACTGTGCTGGACGCCGACTGCCTGCCGCAGACCATTGCCATTGTGAAGGGCCGCGCCGAAGCGCTCGGCTTCGAGGTTGAAGTGGCGGACCTTTCCCAGGGACTGCCGGACGGTGCCATCAACGGGATTGTCCTGCAGCAGCCCGGTGCTTCCGGCCGGGTCTGGGACCACTCCGCGGTGATCGCCGGGGCCAAGGAGCGCGGTGCGCTGGTCACGGTTGCCGCCGACCTCCTGGCCCTCACCCTCATCACCCCTCCGGGCGAGCAGGGTGCGGACATCGCCGTGGGCTCCGCCCAGCGCTTCGGCGTCCCGCTGTTCTACGGCGGCCCGCACGCGGCCTACATGGCTGTGCAAAAGGGCCTTGAGCGCTCGATGCCCGGCCGCCTGGTGGGCGTCTCCAAGGACAACGCCGGCGTCCCGGCCTACCGCCTTGCCCTGCAGACCCGCGAGCAGCACATCCGCCGCGAGAAGGCCACGTCCAACATCTGCACCGCCCAGGCGCTGCTCGCCATCGTGGCCTCGATGTACGCCGTCTACCACGGCCCGGAGGGCCTGAAGGCGATTGCGCTGTCCGCCCATACCCACGCCAGGAGCCTGGCTGCGTCCCTCAAGGCCGCAGGCCTCGATGTGCTGCATACCAGCTTCTTCGACACCGTCACCGTTTCGGTGCCGGGCAAGGCTGCCGGAATCGTCGCCGCTGCCGAGGCAATGGGCATCAACCTGCGCAGCATCGATGCCGACACCGTCGGCTTCTCAACCGATGAAACCACGACGCCGGACATTGCCGGCCGCGTCCTCGAAGCCTTTGGCGTGGACACCCCCGGCGTCCCGGCCACGGCGAAAGGCAACGCAGCCTTCGCGCTGGACACCGCCGTCGAACGCTCCACCGACTTCCTGCAGCACCCGGTGTTCAATACGCACCGTTCCGAGACCCAGCTGCTGCGCTACATCCGGAAGCTCAGCGACCGGGACCTGGCGCTGGACCGCACCATGATCCCGCTGGGTTCGTGCACCATGAAGCTGAACGCCACGGCCGAGATGGAAGCCATTTCCTGGCCGGAGTTCGCGTCGATCCACCCGTTTGCCCCGGATTCGCAGACTGAGGGCTGGCGTGAGCTGATTGCGGGGCTGGAGGCGGACCTTGCCGAGATCACGGGCTATGACCAGGTGTCCATCCAGCCGAACGCCGGGTCCCAGGGTGAGCTCGCCGGGCTGCTGGCGATCCGCGGCTACCACCACTCCCGCGGTGACCAGCAGCGCAACGTCTGCCTGATCCCGGCTTCGGCGCACGGCACCAACGCCGCGTCCGCGGTGCTGGCCGGGATGAAGGTGGTGGTGGTGGCCACCGCTGCGGACGGAACGATCGACCACGCCGACCTGGAAGCGAAGATCGAGGCCCACAAGGACGTCCTTTCGGCCATCATGATCACCTACCCGTCCACGCATGGTGTGTACGACTCCGATGTCCGTGAGGTCTGCGACGCGGTCCACGCCGCCGGGGGACAGGTGTACGTTGACGGTGCAAACCTGAACGCTCTTGTGGGCCTGGCGCAGCCGGGCAAGTTCGGTGGCGACGTCTCGCACCTGAACCTGCACAAGACCTTCTGCATCCCGCACGGCGGCGGCGGACCCGGCGTCGGACCCGTTGCTGCCAAGGCACACCTGGCACCCTTCATGCCCGGCAACGCCGCCACCTGGACCGAAGGCAACGACGTCCCCATCTCCGCCTCCAAGTTCGGATCCGCGGGCGTACTGCCCATTTCCTGGGCCTACGTGAAGCTGATGGGCGGCCAGGGCCTGACCGAGGCCACCAAGTCCGCACTGCTCGCTGCCAACTACGTGGCAGCACGGCTGAACGACTTCTTCCCGGTCCTGTACACCGGCGAAGCCGGCTTGGTGGCGCACGAGTGCATCCTGGACCTGCGCGAACTCACCGCCCGCACCGGCGTCACCGCGGAGGACGTGGCCAAGCGGCTCATCGACTACGGTTTCCACGCCCCCACGCTGGCTTTCCCCGTGGCCGGCACGCTCATGGTGGAGCCCACCGAGTCCGAGGACCTGGGGGAGATCGACCGCTTCATCGAAGCCATGATCGCCATCCGCGCCGAGATCGACCAGGTGGCGAACGGTGACTTCACTGTGGCGGACAGCCCGCTCCGGAACGCACCGCACACCGCTGCCGCCGCCATCAGCAGCGACTGGGACCGGGCGTACCCGCGCGAACAGGCCGTGTTCCCGGTGAAGTCACTCAAGCAGGACAAGTACTTCCCGCCGGTCGGCCGCATTGACGGCGCCGCCGGGGACCGGAACCTGATTTGCTCCTGCCCGCCGCTCTCCGAATTCGAAAACTGAGGACGCCTGCCATGACTGAGAAGCGCACCGCCCTCTATGACGAGCATGCCAAGCTCGGTGCCTCCTTCACCGACTTCGGCGGCTGGCAGATGCCCCTCAAGTACAGCTCCGAACTGGCCGAGCACCACGCCGTCCGTAACGCCGCCGGCCTGTTCGACCTGTCCCACATGGGCGAGGTCTGGGTCACCGGGCCGGAGGCCGCCGCGTTCCTGGACTACGCGCTGGTGGGTAAGATCATGGCCATGGCCGTGGGCAAGGCCAAGTACTCGCTGATCTGCCAGGAAGACGGTGGCATCATCGACGACCTCATCACCTACCGCCGCCCTGCGGCGGACACTGCAGGAGACGGGACCGACCGCTTCCTGGTGGTTCCCAACGCCGGCAACGCGGACGTGGTGGCCGCGGCCCTGGCCGAACGTGCAGCCGGGTTCAACGTCCGGGTGGACGACGCCTCCGCGGCCACCTCGCTGATCGCCGTCCAGGGTCCCAAGGCACAGGAGCTGCTGCTGCGCCTTGTCCCGGCTGCCCGGCACGGCCTGGTCACGGAGCTGAAGTACTACGCCGCCGTGGAGGTTCCGTTCCTGGTGGGAGGCGCCGGGCAGGAGCTCCTGCTTGCACGCACCGGCTATACCGGTGAGGACGGCTTCGAGATCTTTGTGGCGAACAACGACGCCCCCGCCCTGTGGCAGGCACTCGCCGCCATCGCGGAGGACGGGGAGCTGACGCCGGCCGGGCTGGCTTCGCGCGACTCCCTCCGCCTTGAAGCGGGGATGCCGCTGTACGGGAACGAGCTCTCACTGCAGGGTGACCCCTTCGCCGCAGGCCTGGGACCCGTCGTCGCCCTCTCCAAGGAAGGCGACTTCGTGGGAAAGGCCGCCCTGGCCGCCAAGAAGGAGGCCGGGGCCGGCTCCTCCGCAGGCCGCAGGCTTGTGGGACTCAAAGGACTGGGCCGGCGCGCCGGCCGCGCACACTACCCCGTGCTCAAGGACGGCAAGCCCGTAGGCGAAGTCACCTCCGGGCAGCCCTCACCCACGCTCGGGTATCCGATCGCCATGGCGTACGTTGACGTTGAGTTCACCCAGGCCGGCACGGCATTGGACATCGACCTCCGGGGCAAGGCGGAGCCGTTCGTCGTCGTCGATCTCCCGTTCTACAAGCGCGCCACGTAGGTGCACCCGGCCTGACTTACGTCCGGGGACGCCGGACCGGACATTTTCCGCGTGCCCTGGGCCCACGCCGTCAGGGTTCCCTGGCCGAGCTTGCGAGGTTAGGGAGACGGTGGGGAGCACGCTTTCGAAAAGTCCGGCTCCGCCGGCCCCTCGCGGTCCTGTCACCTTAGGTGACGGCGTAGGCGGCTGGGCGGATTCCGGAGGCGGGCGTCTAAGGGAGCGTCACGTCCGCTTAGCGGGCGTCTTCGCGACCGAGCCCGCGGAGGAATTCGGCCGGTCGCACCCAACCCACCACGAACTCTTTAGTTAGGAACCACCATGGCTGTTGGCGTCTTTGATCTGTTTTCGATCGGGATCGGGCCTTCTTCTTCTCATACTGTGGGGCCGATGCGGGCTGCTGCTGTTTTTGCGGAGGAGTTGAAGGCTTCGGGGGTGCTGGCGGGGGTGGCGTCGTTGCGGGTGGATTTGTATGGGTCGTTGGCGGCGACGGGTCATGGGCATGGGACGATGACGGCCATTTTGCTGGGGTTGGAGGGGTTCCATCCGGAGCTGATCCTGCCCGGTGAGGTGGAGGAGCGGCTGGCCGCGATCGCTGAGACCGGGACCCTCCAGCTCGCTGGTGCGGTGGCGTTGCCGTACGGGGTGAAGGACATGGTGCTGCGGCCCTTGACGGTCCTGCCCAGGCATACGAACGGGATGACGTTCACGGTCTCCGACGCGGCCGGCGAGGTACTGCATGCGGCGACGTTCTTTTCGGTGGGTGGCGGGTTCATCGTCCGCGAGGGTGAAGAGGACGCGGCGCTGCAGGAGCTGGAGGAGTCCAAGAAGGAGCTGCCGCTGCCGTTCCGGACCGCCGCGGAGCTGCTGGAGCACTGCCGGGCGACCGGTCTGGGGATCAGCGACGTGATGCGGGTCAACGAGGAGGACAGCCGCACCCCTGAGGAGATCCGGGCGGGC
>NZ_BRCG01000035.1:0-21205 GCF_023708005.1 Pseudarthrobacter sp. NCCP-2145
GGGTCGCACCGGGTCTCCCTCGATGAGGTCATTGTGACCATGCGTGAAACCGGCAAGGACATGAGCTCCAAATACAAGGAAACGGCCATGGGCGGCCTCGCCGTCAACGTCGTCGAATGCTGACAGCTTGAACCTTCAGTTGTGGACGGCAGCCCACCAGTTCAAGGTGGACGCAAAGACCAGCCACGCAATGTAGGGGAGCAGCAGCAGTCCCGCGGTCCGGCTGATGGGGCCGAAGTAGAGGACCGTCACCGTGACCGCGGCGATCAGGGCCACGATAATGGCCATGGCCAGCCACAGGGCGGCCGTGCCCATAGCGGGATAGAGGCCGAAGAACACCGGAGTCCAGGCGAGGTTCAGGCCCAACTGGACCGCGTAGGCCGTCAACGCCGGCCTGGTCTTGGGAGCCCTCTTCCGCCACACGAGCCACGCAGCCACCGCCATGGCTGTGTAGAGCAGGGTCCATACCGGGCCGAAGAGCCAGTTGGGCGGCGACCAGGGCGCCTTGTCAGCCGTGGCATACCACCCGTCCACATTGTCAACGGTGGAGAATCCGCCGAGCCCGGCCACCAGGAAGGATGCCACCAGGAATCCGGCCAGCACCGCTGCCTGGACCCGCGCGCTGTACGGCTGGCCGCTTCCATCCGGCGGGGATGACAACTCTTCACGGTTAGGCTGCATGCCTCCACCCTTGCCAACCGGTCCACCCGAGTCAAGGGCACGGGCCGCGGCAGGCACGGGCCGGCTGCTGAAAAGCCGTGGGGGCTTCAGGCTTTAGACTTGAGGCTGCATGTCCGCACGCAGACACGAGTACCGAAACCGCGCACGAAACCGATTGGACACGGCCCCCTTGCGAGAATTTACCGCACGTTTTGCCACAGCCGAAGAGATTGAAAACTGGGACAAGCACGTCACGGCCAACCCCAACGGCGGCAACATGCTGCAGTCCGCCGCTTACGCTTCGGTAAAGAACGGCAGTGGCTGGAAAGTCCGGTTCCTGGTCCTCGAAAACGGTGGATCGGCCAGCTACAACCTGGTGCTCGAAAAGAAATTCCCCGTGCTGGGCCGGCTGTGGTACCTCATCAAGGGACCTGACCTGGCGGCGGCGGCGGACCTCAAAGCGGCGCTGGAGGCCTGCGCGGCTTTCGTGCTCAGCCGGAAGCTCAACGTCTTCACCATCAAGATCGAGCCGGACATCCTTGACTCGGAGGAAGCCCAGGCACACCTGAAGGTGGCGGGCCTGGCCAAGGCGCCCAACATCCAGTCCAACGACTCCACTGCGCTGCTGGATATCTCCGGCCCCGAAGAAGTGGTGTTCAAGGCCATCTCCTCCCGGGCGCGTAACGCCATCCGACGGGCCGAGCGGGAAGGCTGCGAAGTGGTCCGCAAGGAACACGGTCCGGAAACCTACCGGGCCCTCTATGACCTGATGGCGGACACCGTCAATGCCAAGGGCTCCATGCCCCTGCGCAGCTACGCGTATTACGCTGCGTTCTGGGACGAATTCTGCAACCGCGGCCAGGGCAACTTCTTCTTCACCTATGAAGACGGGAAACCCAGTGTGGGAGCCTTCGTCATCAACTACGGTGCCAAAGCCACCTACAAGGACGGCGGCTCCACCCAGAACCGCAAACAGTACGGCGATTCGCACCTCGTCCAGTGGGCTGCCATCCGGCGCATGCAGGAGCTCGGCTGCACTGAATACGATTTCTGCGGCACCCCGCCGGCCTCACAGATCAAGGACAAGAGCCACAATCTCTACGGGATGGGCATGTTCAAGACCAGCTTCACCAAGACTGTCACCGATTTTGTCGGCTGCCACGACTACGTTCTCTCGCCCCTGAAGCACCGGCTCTGGGTCAAGGGAGCAGAGAAGGTGTTCCGCCGGATCGAAACTGCCCGCACCGGCCAGCAGTTCTACTGACCCGGAAGACCGGCCGCAGCTGACTGCCCAGCCACCCGCCGCCGGGCCCCGCCCACATCCTGCCTATGCCAGCCCCCATCCGTGAAGAAGGTAATCCCTTGACTGCAATATCCGCCGCCGACCTGGAGTTCGCCATGCTCAGCGACGCCGAATTCGAGCAGTTCGCGCTGAAGCACCCACAGAACAGCTTCCTCCAGTCCCTCGACTTCGCCCGGTTCCAGCGTGCCCGGGGACAGCAGGTTGAACTTTTCGGAGTGCGCCGCGACGGCGAACTGGTGGCGGCCGGCAAACTGAACTACACCACCACGCGCCTCGGCTACACGGTGTGCGAGTGCGCCAAGGGCCCCCTGATGGACTACACGGACCCTGGACTGGTGCGCGCCGTCGTCGAACTCCTCCGCAAACGCGCAGCGGAGCGGAAAGCCGCCGAGCTCCGGATCTCCCCGAACCTCAGGTACATAGCCCGCGATGCCGACGGCGCGGAACACCCCGAAGTGGAGGACAACAGGCCGCTGGTGGCACAGCTCGGCGGGCTGGGGTTCCAGCACCAGGGGCTGGACATGAACTTCGTGAACGTGAACTGGATGTTCATCAAGAGCCTGGAAGGCATTCAGGACGCGGAGGAACTGATCATGGGAACCAGCTACCGCACCCGGAAGGCCATCCGCAAAGCGGAAAAGAACGGTGTTTTCCTGGAGCAGGCAACGCTGGAGACCCTTGATGAGTTCTACGGCGCCCTGAGCCGGGCCGGCGACGAAAAGGGTTTCGTCTACCGCGAACGCGCCTATTATGAACAGCTGCTCCGCACCACGTCGGCCGAGTTCACCAAGCTCATGATGGCCAAGATTGACATTCCTGCCTACCGGAAATCCATTACGGAGCGGCTGGCCGCGGAATCGGAAACGGCGGCAGAGCTCCGCCGCGAGGTGGAGGAGACCGGCAGCAAGAAAAAGGCCAACCGGCTCAAAGTGGTCCAGGACCTGGTGGACAGCTACGAGCGAAGCCTGAAGGACATCGAACGTTTTCCGGATTCGGTTGGTGTTGCCACGGTGGCCGCCATCCACTTCGTCTGCTACGGCGACGAAGTGGTCTGCGTCATCGGCGGCACCGTGCAGGACTACATCTACTTCAACGGAGCCACATCGCTGTACTGGGGGATGATGCTCCACGCCCTTGAGAAGGGTTACCCGCGGTACAACTTCTACGGTACGTTCGGCATCTCCGGCCAGGACGAGGAAGGCCACGGCGGCTACGAGTTCAAGAAGGGCTTCGGCGGCGAAGTGTTCCAGCTCGTGGGCGACTTTGTGATGCCTGTCCGCCCTGCCGTGTTCCGCGCCAACAAGCTTGCCCGCGCCGCAGCGGGGGCCGCCCGCCTCCTGCTGGGCAAGCTGCCCCTGCGGCGCTCCGCCTGACGCGCTCCGCAGCACACACGCTGCACACCACCACAACGGGAGGAGGGACCCATGACCGACCGGCCTGACTATCCCGGCGGCGGATCACCAAAGGCAACGCCATCACCGAAGGCACCGCCGCGCACGGACGGCCTGCCCAAAACCGAGCCTCTGACCCCCTCCCAGCTGCGGCAGAATGCTGCGGCGAAAAGGATGCTGCGGCGCCTGGTCCAGGGCGAGAACCCGCCCACTGCTCCCATGAGCATCGTGGACAGGCTCACCGGCAGCCCCTATGCGAACCCCATGATCCAGGTGGGCGGCGTGGACACGTCCGCCCGGAAGACCCTGGACTTCGCGCTGCACCTGGCCGAAACCATGTTCCGCTACGGTGCTGGTGCCCTGGAGGTTGAAACCAGCATCATTGCCGTCACGGCGGCGCTGGGCCTGAAGAACATCGAAGTGGACATCACCAACCAGTCGGTGGGCATCAACTACGCGCCCAAGGACCAAACCCCCATTGCGCTGCTGCGGGTGGTCCGGTCCTGGACCAACAACTACGCAGGCCTGGCCAAGGTCCACCAGCTGGTGACGGACATCGTTGCGGGGGGAGTGGGGCGTGACGAGGCGATCCGCAGGCTGGATGAGGCCATCACCAGTCCCAAGCCGTTCCCCCGCTGGATGGTGACGGCGGCGTTCGGGGTCTTTGCCGCAGCGTTCGTTGCTGTGCTGGGCGGCGGGCCGGTGTCCTCCGCCATTGCGTTCGCCGTCAACATCGGCGTGAGCCTGCTGGCCCGCCAGCTGGGCCGCTGGCGCGTGCCGGACTTCTTCACCACCGCCAGCTGCTCCTTCGCGGTGACCCTGCTGGCTCTGCTGTTGTGGCAGTTTGGGCTGACTACCTCTCCGGCGATCGTGGTGGTGGGCGGAATCCTCCTGCTCCTGCCCACAGGCCGGCTGGTCTCCTCCGTGCAGGACGCCATCAATGGCTTCCCCGTGACCGCGGCGGGGCGGTTCCTTTCCACCCTGCTGACCTTTGGCGCGCTGGTAGCGGGCATCGCCGTCGCTTTTGTGGTGGGCCAGCTGACCGGCATGCAGGCCATCGACGTGACGCAGACCTTCCCGCCCGCCTACGACCTGTGGGTGCTGGTGATCCTGGTTGCCGTGGCGGTGATGGCCATCGGGGTGACCGAGCAGACAACCTGGCAGCTCCTGCTGCCCACCGCCGCGGTAGGGGTCGCGGGGTACCTGGTCCTGCTGGGCGGCGGCCTGCTGGGCATTGGCGACCGGTTCTCGCCGGCCCTGGCTGCCGTGGAGATCGGCCTGCTGGCGCGGGTGGTCGCTCTGCGGATGGGCGCACCCCAGCTGGTGGTGGCGGTGCCGGCGGCACTGATCCTGCTGCCCGGCCTCACCATTTTCCGCTCCATGTACGTCCTGACCATCGAGGAAGCCGAGATCCTGCTCGGCGCCGGCGGGATGCTCAACGCAGGTGCCATCGTCCTGGGAACTGCCGGGGGGATCGTGCTGGGGGATACCTTGGCGAGGCCGCTGACCCGCAGCCTGGCCAGCAACGAGCGGCGGCGGGCCCGCCGCCGCTGACCGGGCCGGCCTGGATCTGTCCTCCTAGATCTGCCCTACGGGCAACTTCTTCTCGGCCTGGAAGACGTCCTCGACGCGGCCCCTGGCCCAGTAGCCGGACAGGGACACCTGCTTGCGGTCCAGTCCGCGCTGGACGAACAGGACATCCCGGAGCGCCTTCATGTAGCCCCGCTCGCCGTGGGCAAAAACGTCCACCCTCCCCGCAGGCCAGTCAGCCTCCGCAACGGCCTGCACCAGGACGTTGCTTTGGCCGGCGGGGACACCGCGGCGGAAGAGCCAGTGCAGTTCCAGCCCGGACGGTGCGGCAATCGGCTGGATGTCGGCGTCGGAATCGACCTCGAGGAACGCGACGCCGGCCGCTTCCGCCGGCAGGGATTCAATGCAGGCGGCGATGGCGGGCAGGGCGGCCTCATCTCCGGCGAACAGGTACCAGTCGGCTTCGGGGTCCGGGTTGTACGCACCCCCCGGGCCGGTGAAAGTCAGGGTGTCGCCTGGCTCGGCCCTGGCCGCCCAGGGGCCAGCCAGCCCCTCGTCGCCGTGGACCACAAAGTCGATGGCAAGTTGCCGGGCCGCGGTATCCACCCAGCGGAGGGTGTATGTGCGCGTGAAAGGCCATTGTTCCCGGGGCATGGTCTCCCGGATGCTCCACAGATCCAGGGGCGAAGGATACCGGACCCCCGGCTGCGGAAAGACGATCTTGACGTACCGGTCAACAAAGCCGTTATTGACGAAATCGGCGAAACCGTCCCCGCCCGCGACAATCCGGACCATCTGCGGCGCGAGCTGTTCCCGGCGGACCACCGTGAGGTTGACCTGGGGGCGGCTTTTCTTGCTGGCGCTGGTGGAGGCGGGAACAATGCTCATAAGGCAAGCCTAAGCTAGGGCACCGCCGGAAGCTCCCAGGTTACGTCCGCGGCCCCCTGCTCCCGCAGGAGCTTGTTGACGCGGCTGAACGGGCGGGAGCTAAAGAAACCCCGTGAAGCGGACAAGGGGCTGGGGTGCGCGCTGGACACTGCCGGGACCCCGGGCAGCAGCGTGCGCACGCTCTCGGCGTCCTTCCCCCACAGAACCGCGACCAGCGGCAGGGGTGACCCGTCCGGTGCCCGCCGCGCGCCCAGCGCCTCGACGGCCGCCGTCGTAATGTCTTCCCAGCCCTTCCTCCGGTGGGATCCCGCAGATCCCGCCCGTACCGTCATCACCCGGTTCAGGAGCAGTACCCCCTGCCCGGCCCATGCGGAGAGGTCACCATGCACCCTCGGCGGGATTCCCAGGTCGGCCTCCAGCTCCCGGTAGATGTTCGCGAGGCTCCTGGGAATGGGCCGGACGTGCGGGTCAACGGCGAAGGACAGCCCGACGGCGTGCCCCGGCGTGGGGTAGGGGTCCTGTCCCACAATCAGCACCTTCACGTCCGCAAGGGGCTGGCGGAAGGCCCGCAGGACGTTCGACGGCGCCGGCAGGACCTGGTGACCGTCCGCCACTTCGCCTGCCGCGAAGCGAAGAACGGCGCGAAGTTGGGCGTCCACGCCGGAGAGTGCGGCGGCCCAGTCCGGGGCCATCAGCTCTGCCAGCGGCAGCTGCGCCAGCCCGGCGAAGCCGGTGCTGCCTGCAGGTTCCTGCTCCAGCTCAAACAAGGCGTCCGATTCAAACATCAGTCCATTCTTGCAGGCGGCGGGAGGCGCCGGCCGGACCGTACGGTGTGTGCGGCGGGGCTATGCGCAAATGACAATGGTGTTGTTCGTCCGTAGCATGGGGGTCAGACATTTTACGTAACCAGCTAAGGAGAGTGCGCCGTGGCGGAGCCAGCTCGGGAGCACGTGCCGGCGCAGGAACACCGGAACGCCCTGCTGGCGGATTTCACCCTGCGGGAGTCGCCGCTGAGCGAGCGGGACCAGCAGATGCTCGCCCTGGAGCGGCAGTGGTGGAAGTATGCGGGCGCCAAGGAGCAGGCCATCAGGGAACTGTTCGATCTGTCCGCCACGCACTATTACCAACTCCTCAACGCCCTGATCGACACCGAGGATGCGCTGGCGCATGACCCCATGCTGGTCAAGAGATTGCGTAGACTACGTACTTCGCGTCACCGTGCACGCACTGCACGCCGACTGGGGTCCGACGCATAAGACGCTCACGCTGAGTCCTCAGCAGCTACACACAAGGATGTCTCTCTCCCATGACCAAATACGCCCGCGATGAATTCGACAAGGTCCCGGAGACCGCGTCGCGACAAGGTGTACACCGCACAGCCTCCGCTCCGGCGCGGGTCCGTCTCTGGCCCATCCTGACTGCGGGGATTGTTGCGCTGGCCATCGGCGTGGTTTCTTTCCTGATCCTGCCCAGGCTCGGATTCGACGGTCCGGCAACCCAGGCGTCGTCGAGCCTGGAAGCAGCACCGCTGGCCGGAACCGGATCGACTCCGTCCGCCGCGCCGGACCCGTCAGACGTCCCCTCCACCGAGCCTGAGCCGTCGCCTTCCTCCGAACCTGCCGGCGCGGCAGGAAACGGGACATCGTCCAGCCCCCAGAGCACTGCGCAGGCCGCAACAGTGGATAAGGCCCAGGCCGTGGCGGTCTACAACGCTGCCGGAACTGCCGGGCTGGCCAGCCGCGTGGGCGGAACCCTGCAGGCGGACGGGTGGACACTGGGCCAGGTAGGCAACTGGGCAGGGGCACCCCAGCAGGGCTCCATCATCTTCTACGCGGGAGCGGCGCAGGAGGCCAACGCGCAGGCCCTCGCGGAACTTGTGGGCGTCCCCACCGTGGTGGAGAGCACCGAATTCCAGGTTCCCCTGGTGGTGGTGCTCGGGCCCGGATACCGGTAGGCCGGGGTTCCCAACAGGGCGCCTCACGCCACATCCGCACAGGTGAAGGCCGGGGTCACGCCTGAATAACGTTTGCGGCCGGCCATGCTGTGCCCCGGCGCTGCCGGCGAGCATTGGCTAGAGTGAATTCCGGGCTTCGAGCCACGGCGGCACCGGCGCAGCATCCCGGACCTAACGGAAAGAGTGGTCATCATGGCACGAGGAACCGTCAAATGGTTCAACGCGGAAAAAGGCTACGGCTTCATCACCGTTGACGGCTCCGGGGACGACGTTTTTGTCCACTGGTCCGCCATCCAGGGCGAGGGCTACCGCGCACTGGACGAGGGCCAGCGCGTGGAACTCGAAGTTGGCGAAGGCGAGAAAGGCCCGCAGGCCGAAAGCGTCCGGCCGGCCGAGTGAAGCACCCGTTTTCCTCCGCTGCACCCATCCGTCCGTTGTTCGCCGCAGCCCTCTGCGGCACTCTCGCCCTCACCGGCTGTTCCGGGGTGACCGGAAACGCGCGCACGGAACCGGCGGAGGCCTCAGGTGACGGCACGCTGCGGGTCGGCCTCATCCTGGACAACACCGGTGCCAACAGCTTCCTGAACGGTCCCCAACTTGCTGCCGCCAAGCTTGCCGTCAAGGAAATCAACGCTGCCGGCGGGCACAAGGGCCGGCCGGTGGAACTTCTCCCCGTTGAAACAGGCCAGGACACAGCGTCCCAGGCGCAGTCCCTGGTCCAGGCCACAGCGGATGTGGTCATTGGCCCCACCGACTCCAGCCACGCCTCCGCAGCCGTCGACATCCTCTCCAGGGCGCGGACGCCACTGATTTCGCCTGCCAACACCGCGGCCGGGCTCAGCAGCATAGCCAGCGGCGGATACTACTTCCGGACGGCCGCCGCCGATGTCGCGCAGGGACCCGTGCTTGCCAAGCTCGCCAAGGACGCCGGCGCCGCAACCATCTCCGTGGTGTACCAGGAAGGCTCCTACGGCAGCGATGTCTCCGCGGCCGTCTCCGCGTCCGCTGAACAGGCGGGCCTGGACGTGTTGTCAGCGGTGGGCTTCACACCGGGTGACGCGGGATCTGCGGCTGCCTCAATCCGCGAGGCGCAACCCGACGCCGTGATCCTGGTGGCCCGTGACGGCGCGCAGGGCGCCCTCGCTGAGCTCAACAACGCCGCCCTCGCAGGCTCAAGGCTTATCCTGAGCGACGGCGCCTTCAGCCGGTATGGCTCCCGGCTGGGAACCAGGGCCCTGGACGGTGCACGTGCGGTTGTCCCGGGGCAGCTTCCCTCGGCAGGGTTCCAGGAACGGCTGCTGGGCATCGATCCGGCCCTGAAGGACGTGTCCTTCGCAGCGGAGACGTACGACGCCGTGACCCTTGCCGCGCTCGCAGCGGCCAAGGCCGAGGACGACTCCGGGCGTTCAATCGCCGCGAGCCTGGTCTCGGTATCCGGCGGGACCGCTGGCGGAACAGGCCCGGCTGGAACGGCACCATGCGCCAGCTATAAAGAATGCCTGGCAGGCAAGGCGTCCGGTGCGGACATCAATTACGACGGCGAATCGGGCCCACTTGCCTTCGATGCCAACGGTGACATCACCTCGGCCGCCTACACGGTGTTCACATACGGCGCCGACAACAATCCCGCGGCCACCGGCGTTGAAACGGCAGGCCGCACCGCCGGCTGATCGCCCTCGGCGAAGACGCGCCCGCCAGGACGCTTTCCGCTTGTTATTCGCTTGCACTCTCACGTGGGGAGTGCTAATTATTGAGTTAGCACTCTGACGTACCGACTGCTAAGCAAAGCGTGGCTTCGGCCGGCGGCGCCGGCAGCGGTCGAGGAGCGAAGAAACACCTAACTGGAGTGAGACCCACACCCGAAGGCATACAGAGGCCGCCGGAAACGGGTCGTCCGTCGCGGGCACTGCAGCGAAGGTTCATTCTTAACGACTGTCCCGAAAGGACTACTGCCGTTATGGCCAAGATCATTGCATTTGATGAAGAGGCACGCCGCGGCCTTGAGCGGGGCCTGAACATCCTCGCCGACGCCGTTAAGGTCACCCTCGGCCCGCGTGGACGCAACGTCGTCCTCGAGAAGAAGTGGGGCGCCCCCACGATCACCAACGATGGTGTTTCCATCGCCAAGGAGATCGAGCTGGACGATCCTTACGAGAAGATCGGCGCCGAGCTGGTCAAGGAAGTTGCCAAGAAGACGGACGACGTCGCTGGCGACGGCACCACCACCGCCACCGTCCTGGCACAGGCACTGGTGAAGGAAGGCCTGCGCAACGTTGCTGCCGGCGCCGACCCGCTGTCCCTCAAGCGCGGCATCGAGAAGGCCGTTGAGGCCGTCACCGCCGAACTGCTGAACTCCGCCAAGGAGATCGAAACCAAGGAAGAGATCGCCGCCACGGCGTCCATCTCCGCCGGTGACGAGGAAATCGGTGCACTCATCGCCGAAGCCCTGGACAAGGTGGGCAAGGAAGGCGTCATCACGGTCGAGGAGTCCAACACCTTCGGCCTGGAGCTTGAGCTCACCGAAGGCATGCGCTTCGACAAGGGCTACATCTCGGCCTACTTCGTTACCGACGCTGAGCGCCAGGAAACGGTCCTCGAGGATCCGTACATCCTGATCGTCAACTCCAAGATCTCCAACGTCAAGGAACTGGTTGCTGTCCTGGAAAAGGTCATGCAGTCCAACAAGCCGCTGCTGATCATCGCTGAGGACATCGAGGGCGAGGCCCTGGCCACCCTGATTGTCAACAAGATCCGCGGCACCTTCAAGTCCGTCGCCGTCAAGGCTCCGGGCTTCGGCGACCGCCGCAAGGCACAGCTTGCCGACATCGCCGTCCTCACCGGCGGCCAGGTCATCTCCGAGGAAGTCGGCCTGAAGCTGGAAAATGCCGGCCTGGAACTCCTGGGCCAGGCACGCAAGGTTGTTGTCACCAAGGACGAGACCACCATCGTCGAGGGTGCCGGCGACGCCGACCAGATCGCCGGCCGCGTTTCCCAGATCCGCGCCGAGATCGAAAACTCCGACTCGGACTACGACCGCGAGAAGCTGCAGGAGCGCCTGGCCAAGCTGGCCGGCGGCGTTGCAGTCATCAAGGCCGGTGCCGCAACGGAAGTTGAGCTCAAGGAGCGCAAGCACCGCATCGAAGACGCCGTGCGCAACGCCAAGGCTGCCGTTGAGGAAGGCATCGTCGCCGGTGGCGGCGTGGCCCTCATCCAGGCCGGCGCCAAGGCATTCGCCAACCTGCAGCTGTCCGGCGACGAAGCAACCGGCGCCAACATCGTCCGCGTGGCCATCGACGCTCCGCTCAAGCAGATCGCCTTCAACGCCGGCCTGGAGCCGGGCGTTGTGGTGGACAAGGTCCGCGGCCTGCCCGCCGGCCACGGCCTGAACGCAGCCACCGGCGAGTATGTCGACCTGCTGGCCGCCGGCGTCAACGACCCCGTCAAGGTCACCCGCTCTGCCCTGCAGAACGCGGCTTCCATCGCTGGCCTCTTCCTCACCACCGAGGCAGTTGTTGCCGACAAGCCGGAGAAGAACGCTGCTCCTGCCGGTGGCGACGACATGGGTGGCATGGGCGGTATGGGCGGCTTCTAGCCACTCCTGCCGGGACCAGTCCCGCTAGACACGAATGTGGCCCCCTCTTCGGAGGGGGCCACATTCGTGTCTTACCGCAGGGTGTTACTTGGCGCTGGCCAGCATTCCCTCAACTTCCTTCTTGAATGCGTCAGCGGCCGCCTGGGGCGTGAGGCGGTCGTAGAGCACCTCATCGGTGTAGCGCTTGATGACGTTCTGCACGCTGCCCGCGCCTACCGGCGGAACAGGCGGCGCATCCTTGATGTCGGGTGCGATGTCCTTCAGGAAGCCCACCACCGTGGTGTCGGCAGGCTTCAGGGACGGCGTGATGCTCTCAACGATGTCCGTGTTGGTGGGAACGCCGCGGTCCGTCATCAGGATGGCCCCGGCCTCCGGGCTGTTGGCCAGGTAGTTGATGAAGGTGGACGCGGCTTCCGGGTGCTTGGAGCGTGAGGAGGCGGACCAGAACATGGTGGGCTTGTAGTACATCCCGTTCTCAGCCGCTGAACCGTCGACGCTGGGTGCACGGAGCATCTTGATGCTGCTCCCGGTGGTGGACTCCAGGGACCCGAGCTGGTTGGTCCACCACCATGCCATGCCCACCCTGTTGGTTCCGAAGAGGCTCTCCTCGAGTCCGGCGCCGGAGTCCTCTGTGGCCACCGTGGCCGGCGGGCTTGCCTTGGAGTCGCGCTGCTCCTTAAGCCGTTCCCAGAAGGACGCGGCCGTGGCGGTGTCGAAATCGAGCTTGCCGTCCTGGGAGTACAGGTTCTCCCCGTGCTGGCGCAGCCAGATGATCAGGTCGGCTTCATTGCTTCCGTAGGCTGCGCCGTAGTTCTTGCCGTCTCCGGCGGCGCTGATCTTCGAGGCTGTTGCCATGAATTCCTCCCACGTCCACGTGGTGTCATCCGGGATGGGAACATTGGCTGCTTCGAAGACTTTGGTATTCGCCATGATGACATAGGCGTTCTGGCCGGTGCTGAGTCCGTACTGGGCGCCGTCGTACTGTCCCGAAGCCAGGGCTTCCTCATCCAGCTTGGACGTGTCGATACCGCTTTGCTTGGACAGGTCAAGGAGTGCCCCGCGCCCGCCGTATTCCGCGATGTACTTCTGGTCCATCTGGATGACGTCCGGCGCATCGTTGGCGGCTGTCTTGGTTGCCAGCTTGTCCCAATAGCTGCCCCACTCGCCTGGTTCGGATTCAATCTTGATGTTCGGGTGTTCCGCCTCGAAGGCGTCGATAACCTTCTCAGTCTGGGCGTTGAGGTACTCGTTGCCCCACCAGGCAAACCGGAGGGTTACTTGCTCGTTGCTCTCAGAGCCTGAAGAGGTGCCGCAGCCTGTGGCGAGGAGGGAGAGTGCAACGGCTGCGGCGCCGAGCTGGAACTTCCTCCGGCTGAGGGTTGGGATCGTCATTGATGTGCCTTCCTGGTGCTGAGGGCGCTTTCCGTTGGCTGCCGCGGCACAGTGCCCGGGCTCCGGTGAGAAAACGCTTTCTCGGTTCAATACAGCGATTGTGCCTGCCCGGCTCTCTCCGCGTCAAGTACTTTCGGTAACCGCTTTCCAAGCAATGGCCGCGGGCGGACTCCGGTTTGTCGTGCCCGTCTGGCAGGATGGACCGGTGACGATTACTGCAGCGGCTGACGGTTCGGCCTTGGGAAACCCGGGTCCGGCCGGCTGGGCCTGGTACGTGAATGACGACTGCTGGCGTGCCGGCGGTTGGCCCCATGGGACCAACAACCAGGGCGAGCTGATGGCGGTCCTGGATCTGTTCCGGGCCACAGCCCACCTTCCCCAGGAGGACCTCCGCATCCTCTGCGACAGCCAGTACGTCATTAATTCCATCACCAAGTGGATGCCGGGGTGGAAGCGCAAAGGCTGGCGTAAAGCAGACGGGAAGCCGGTCCTCAATGTGGACCTGCTCAAGGAACTGGACCGTGAGCTTGCCGGCCGGAAATACACCTTCGAATGGGTGAAGGGGCATGCAGGGCATGACCTGAACGAAGCCGCGGACGAACGTGCGCGGGCGGCCGCAACGGCCTACCAGCAGGGCGTGGCTGCCCGCTCCGGGCCAGGCTTTCCGGGTGCCCACCACGCCCACCCTGCGCCGGTGAAACAGGAAGCCAGGGACGCGCCCGCGGAGCCAGGAAAACCGGCAGGGGCCTACGAGGAGCCGGATCTGTTCAGCCAGCTGGACAACCGTGGTTTTGATGCGCCCGGGACTGCCGCAAGGGCGGCTGAAGCACCGGCTGAGGCCGTGGTGGAGGAACTTGAGCGGGAACTGCTGGGCCCGCTGGTGCGCGGGGACATCGGCCGGACTGCCGTCCTGCTCCACCCTGATTTCGTGGAGATCGGCAGCTCGGGCAGGATGTGGACCCGGGACGCCATGATGATGGCGCTCGAGGAGGACCCGGGCGAACGGACGGACATCGAAATTCTGGGCGCCGAACGTGTCGGCGCTGAGGCGGTCCTCCTTACCTACCGCAGTTATGCCCGCTCCGGCACCACCCTCAGAAGCTCGCTGTGGGTACTGGATGGCGGCCGGTGGCGGCTTCGGTTCCACCAGGGCACGCCCGAAGCCTAGGCGCCTCAGCTGAACCGCTGGGTATTGCCCTGCTCCGCCTGCGCGTAAGTGGCTGCTGCTGAGGCAAGTGCGGTGTTGATGGATGCCAGTGATGCCTCCACTCTTCCCTGAGTCATGGTCCATTCCGTAATCAGCGCCTGGAAGTTCGCGGCGGCAGAGCCCCGCCAGGAGCCCTGGAGTTCGTCCAGTCCGCGTTTCATGGCCTGCACGTCGGCGCTGATTCGGTCCATGGTGGCCTGGACGGTGGCGGACTTCAGCTGGAGGAGTTCGGTATCGACGGAGATAATGCTCATGGTGGTGCCTTTCGCTGTACAGCAGCTTGCGCCTGCGGGCCCGGCCGGTCCGGCCCCTTGCCCTCGAGCGTAGAAAACTCCACGGCCACGCTGCCACCGCCAGTGGCTATATGTGCATAACCTCGCCGCCGCTGCCTTGGCTCTTTTCAGCACGGTTCTCTTCCCCGCGCATTCCCGCATCCGGAACGTCATCACGCCGCGGAAGGCTGACCACGAGCGTGGCGCCGCCGCCGTCGGTCTTTTCAACCCGGACGCTGCCGCCGTGGGAGCCCACGATCGCGGCAACAATGGCGAGTCCCAGCCCGCTGCCTCCCGTTTCCCGCGTCCGGGAGGTGTCCGCCCGGTAGAACCGCTCGAAAACCTTGGACGCGTCTTCGTCCGAGATGCCCGGCCCGTGGTCCCGAACTTCTATTACGGAGAGCAGCTGCCCGTCTTCCGCCGTGCGGACCCCCACCGCCAGCTCGATGGGGGTGCCCTCCGGGGTGTAACGCAGGGCGTTGCCCACGAGGTTGCCCACGACCTGGCGGAGCTTGGCTTCGTCGCCCAGCGCCGGTGCAGGCGTGGCCGGGCCGCCGTCGAGGCCGGTCAGCGAAATCACGCGGGACCGGTCGCTGGCTTGGGTGTCCACCACGGCATCATTCGCAATGAGCTGGAGGTCCACGGGCTTTTGCTGCAGCGGCCGCTGCTCGTCAAGGCGGGCCAGCAGCAGCAGGTCCTCCACCATAGAACCCATGCGCTTGGCTTCGCTTTCGATCCTTCCCATGGCTGTGGACACGTCTTCCTTCGTGGCCAGCGCGCCATGCCGGTACAGCTCGGAGAACCCCCGGATGGTCACAAGCGGGGTCCGCAGCTCATGGGAGGCGTCGGCCGCGAACCGGCGCATCCTCGCCTCCGAGGCGGTGCGGGCCGCGAAGGCTGTTTCGATATGGGCGAGCATGGCGTTCAGCGACCTGCTCAACCGCCCGAGCTCGGTGCCGGGGTTTTCGACCTCCACGCGGCGGGAGAGATCGCCTGCAGCGATTGCGGCCGCGGTCTTTTCCACCCGGGCCAGCGGCCGGAAGGACCGGGAGACCGTCCAGCTTGCAATGAGGGACGCGAGCAGCAGGGTCAGCAGCCCTACCCCCGTCACCACCAGGGTGGCGTGCTTGAGGACATCGTCGACGCTCCGCAGGGGCAGCCCTATGGCCACGACAGCTGTGGTCTGGCCGTTCTGCACGGGCACAGCGACCACCCGCCAGTTTTCGCCGTCCGTGCCGCGCACCTGGTAGGGGACTGTCCCGCGCGCCTGGGCCTGCTCCACGGTGATGGAGCTGATGTCCGGGCGGTTATCCGGATCGCCGCCGAACGGGTAGGGCTCCTCGCCGGGGGCGAAGAGAATCAATGAATAGTCCGTGGGGACCATCGGGTTCGTGGGAGCCTGCAGCGGAGTGAAGGAGCGCTGTTTCCGGGCCAGGTCCACAGCTGCATACAGTTTGCCGTCCACCTGCCCCTGGAGGTAACTGTGCAGCAGCGCCAGCGTTCCGGCCCCGGTCACTGTCAGGGCAACTATCAGCAGCGCCATGATCATGGCCACCAGCTGCGTCCTCAGGGACGCGGACTTCCATCGCTGCAGCAAGGTCAGCGCTTTTCTGCCGTCCGGAGCACGTAGCCCACGCCGCGTTTGGTCTGGATCAGTGCGGGGGCGTCGGGGTCGATGTCCACCTTCCGGCGGAGGTAGGAAATGTACGACTCCACGATGGAGGCGTCACCGTTGAAGTTGTATTCCCAGACGTGGTCCAGGATCTGCGATTTGGAGAGCACCCGGTTGGGGTTGAGCATGAGGTAGCGGAGCAGCTTGAACTCGGTGGGGGAGAGCTCAATCACGGTGCCGCCGCGGCGTACTTCGTGCGCGTCGTCGTCGAGCTCCAGGTCGTCCACACGGATCACGGCATCGTCATCCATCATCGGTTGCGTGCGGCGCAGGACGGCGCGGATCCGGGCCACCACCTCGTCGAGGCTGAACGGTTTGGTGACGTAATCGTCTCCGCCGACAGTGAGCCCGGTGACCTTGTCCTCCGTGTCGTCCTTGGCGGTGAGGAAGAGGACCGGGAAATGCTTCCCGGCGGCGCGGAGGCGGCGGGTGACAGTGAAGCCGTCCATGTCAGGGAGCATGACGTCCAGCACGGCCAGGTCCGGGGCGTGGGCATCCGCGGCCGCAAGGGCGTCACGTCCGTTGGCGGCCGAGACGACGTCGAATCCGGCAAACCGCAGCGAGGTGGACAGCAGCTCGCGGATGTTGGGTTCGTCGTCGACAACGAGGAGCTTCGCTTCTGGACCGTTCTTGTTCATGCTCCCATCATGCTCCCAGACTCTGGGAGTTGTCTGGATATTCGTTGGAAGCCAGGTGGGGAAAACGGGAGCTTACCAACCCATGGTCCCGGGTTCGCCCTTGAACGGCCCAGCCACGCGGCCAGTGATCCAGCCGCCGTAGAATCCTCCCGCCTGCGGACGGACACGCTCGCCCTCCACTTCGCAGTAGTCCATCCGGCCGGGGTACACGGCAACGCGGTCAACCAGGGCCTCGTACCCCTTGGCCGGCTCCGGGTAGAACCACGCTGCTGCTTCAGCCACCAACCCGCCGCCGTGGACAGTGAGGTACTGCGCTGCGCCTTTGAACTCACAGAAGCTGCTTCCGGGGGCCGGTTCCAGCGCCCCCGGCCGGAACGCCGACCGGGGCAGGTAGTAGACCGGCGGGTGGCTGGTCTCGAGCACCCTGATCGAGTCAGCGGTATCCAGGATCAGTTCGCCGCCCAGGACGATCCGGATCCTTTCGGTGCCCGGCTCCACGCGTGGCGGCCGGGGGTAGTCCCAGACGGATTCCTGTCCGGGACGGGGGATGGCGGGAGTAACTTTTCGGCGCATGCCTCCAGTGTGCAGGACGGGAACCCAAACCGGAGCGAGAACGTTCCGGGATTCACGCCTTCCGCCGGGTGCAGCACGGGAATACAGTGATGGTGCCGGGCTTGGGCACGTCCCGAATCCGGCACCGCGGGGCCCTCGCGGCACCTGCGGACCCGCGCTTGGCTGTTCCACACTATGATTTCCGGCCCAATGAAGGGGATAGACCATCATGACTGACCTGAGTGCATCCGAAAACACCGCATCCAACGAACGCAGCATCCGGGACTGGGCGGACCTGGCGGAGGAAATGTGGTCATACCTCACAGGCAAGGGTGCCGCGATCAACTACCAGTTCGTTGACATGACCATCGAAGTGCCGCGCGACATCGGCCCCGACGCTCCCCGGGCCACCTGGAAGCTGAACGGCAGCCTGCGCGTCACCACCAGCGACAAGGACGCCGCCGGCTCCGACCTGAACCGTGGCTGACGGATATGGCTGACTACCGCCTGGACGTGGATCTGGACTTCTCGTACACAGATGAGTCCGGATCGGTTACGAGGGGGAGCGCCCGGTCCTCGGGCACGGACGTCACCGTGTCCATGGACAGCCTTTCACCCCTGGGAGGCGGCGGCATCCCGTCACTGGACGAAATCAGGCCACTGGCGGAGATGCTGGCCGGGAAGGGACTCAGTGTCACCCTCTCCGGCCCGGACGGAAGTATCGTCAGCCTGGGGGCGGTGAACAGCCCCGCCTCCCAGCGCCTGGTGACCCGATCGCCCCATATCAAACTGGGCAAGCTGGGAGCACTGGTGCCGATCGTCAGGCAAGGGCGGCGCAAGTCGGCAGCCGTCCCGCTGCTGCCTCCGTCCACCCCATTGCCCCTGCTCCCCACCGTCCGGCGGAAAATCAGCCGCCGGATCACCACCACGCACTACACCCGGGGCAGCGGCCGGCCGCGGCTGATCTTCGTCCAGGACGCCGCCACGTGGACCGGGCAGATCCCCCGGGAGGTGACGCTGGCCGGGGAGAAGACCACGATCGGAAGCGACCCGGGCTGCGACATCATCCTGGAGGGGCTGAAAGGGGTCCACGCCGAAATCAGGCATGACGAGCTGGACGAGTACGTCCTGGTCCCCCACGGGACGGTCAGCGGCAGCGTGGCGCAGGCCGGTCCTTCAGTGCTCCGCACCGGAGCCAGGATCCAGATGGGGCAGTGGTGCCTCGCCTTCTTTCGGGAAGAATTTGCCGACCACGGGCGCCCGTACGGCGGCCGCAGCGGTGGAGAACTGGCGTACGAGCGCCCGCAGTTTGATCCGCGGACCGGCACGATGGAAAGGGACAGTTCGCGCGGGGTGACCTGAGCAGGTCCGGCTTCACTCCGGCCGGTTCCCGGAGCTGCCACCGTGAACGAACGGGGACGAGTACCCGCGGTACTGCAGGTGCATCATCATGCCTTGGGCAGCGTGGTCAAGGTTATGGCAATGGTCCATCCAGATTCCCGGGTTGTCCGCTCTGAGCAACACCTCCCAGACATCACCGGGAAGGACATCAAAGGTGTCCAGCCACAGGGGTGACGCCGCAGGTGCTTGGCCGTTCCGTGAAAGGACCAGCACGTGGTGGCCGTGGGGATGCATCGGGTGGGGCTCGGAGGTGCGGTTTGCCACTGTCACCTTCACTGCCTCGCCCTCGATCACCACCAGCGGTTTGATATTGGGATACGCAGCTCCGTTGACCGTGTAGGCGTAGCGTGGCGCACCGTCCACAAAACGCAGTTGCCGATCCAAAACCATGACTTCAGTCCTGGACCAGGCTTGTGTGCCAGCCGGGCCAGCATCCCCGGGCCCCGCTCCTGCAGAGATGTCCAGTTCCCTTCCACCCCGGAAGTCAGCTGTCGCCGGCGGCTCGACGCCTGAACCCGTCGGGTCAAGCACGACGGCGGCGCTGTCGCTGCCCTCAGTCCGCAGGGTCACCGGATGAGCGGGCATGGCGAAGGTGAGGTCCATCCTGCCGCCTGCACCCAGCCTGAGTACAGGTTCTGACGCCTGCCCCGCGGGAACCTCGATGGGAGTGGGCAGCTCCGTCCCGTCCACGGCCGCAACGGCGTAGTGCGAACCCAGCAACTGGTAGCGCTGAGGCAGTGAGTCTGTGTTGACCAGCCGCAACCTGACCGCGGTACCTGGGTAGACGTTATGGGACTGCGGCATGTCGGAGCCTCCGAGCAATGTCAGTGATGCAATTGAATGCCCGGCGACCACCAGGTCCGCAGGCGCCCTTGGCTCGCGTGGATCACGCACCACCAGAGTGCCGTAGAGCCCCTTCCGGACACCTTCGGAGGACGCCTGATGGGTGTGGTACCAGTACGTCCCGCTCTGGCCCGCGAGGAAGCGGTATGTCATTGAATGGCCTGGCCTGACGGCGTCCTGGGTGGCGCCGGCTACGCCGTCCATTGCGTTTGGGACGTCGTACCCGTGCCAGTGCAGCGTCACGCCGGCTGAGACATCCCGGTTGATAAGGACCACTTCAAGGAGGTCACCGAGTTCTGCCTCCAGGGCCGGGCCTGGAAGCGAACCGAAGGTCCACGCGTCAACGGTCTTGCCGCCCGGCGAGGTGACACGTTCCTGCCGCGCGGTCAGCTCAAAGCGACGGACCATGGCTCCGGGGGCCGGATCTTCGATGAGTTCCGTGATGGGACGGATCCCGCCCTCTTCGCCAGATTCCGCCGTCACCGGGGTCCCGTGATGACCGACGGCGGCAATCGCAGCTCCCTCCGCGCTTCGGCTGCCTAACCATCCGATGCCGGCGCTGCCTGCCACCGCAGCCAGGATCAGCGCTCCCACCGCGGAAGCCGCCGTTGTACGCCGGGCACTGGTGCCGGCGGTGTTGCCGGCCAGAATCCAAAAGACCAGTGCACAGCAGACCGCCAGGGCAACGAAAAGGGCAGCGCCGGCCGGGTACGGATCAAAGCCGAGGATGAACGGAGCCAGCATCGAGAAGGACGCGCCTATGGCCGCCCATCCTACAAAAACGGCGGCCGGAACGCGGGGTGCTGGCAGCGCGGCGTCCGGTATCCGGGGCCGCAGGTGCGCCACGCCTGCAACACCGGCAACTGCCGCCGGGAGGACCAGCAACGGGAGTCCGACGGCGGCCCGCTCGCTGGCGAAAAGCCAGCCTGCTGCGGTGAGGGTTGCCACTGCCGCTACCTTCGCAGCTGTGAGGGTCAGTGCCGCGCCCAGCAGCAGCGGCGCGAGCAGCCTGGCTGACCGGCTCCGCTTGCCCATGACCCCGGAAGAGCGCCGGCCGGACTCGACCATCAACCAGGCAAGCGCGCACCAGGCTCCTGCTGCCAGGACCGAAAGGACGATGTCCAGACCGAGAAGCTGGGAAACGCCCACGGAAGAGGTCAGACTTGGGCGGTGCTGCCGGCCTTGGCGTCACTACGGGCAGGAGCCTTCGACTTCGCCAATTCCCGGCAGCGGAGGAAGAACCAGTAGGACATGAAGATCATGAGCATGCCCGTCACCGGATGGACAGCGGCGACCCAGGAGCCTTCGGGCGTGATGTGTTCCTCGGACGAGCCGGTGAGCATACCGCCGACAATGAAAATCAGCAGTTGGACCAGGGACATCAGGAAAATTCCCACGGCCAGCCAGACCATCCGCTTTCCGGCCCGGGCCACGGCTGCCAGGATGATCGCCAGCAGCGCCAGGCCCCGGAGCACAAACTGCCCGTTCAGGGAGTGGTACAGGGCGGCGTCATGGATTTCCTCGATGGAATTCTGGAAGACCATATACCCGGCAAAGAACAGCTGGAGTACACCGGATGCCAGCAGCAGTGCGGACACACCGTACAACACTTTGCGCATCATCGTTCCTATTCGCCTCAGCATCGTTGTGAGGGAGCCCGACGTGCTGAGCGGGGGCTTCGGCATCATGGTGGCAGGGGCGGATGAGGTCCGCAAGGGTGCAATGCCCCCTATTTCCACAGGGCAGCCCCCTCTTTCGCCCGGGCAGGTGCCACCCGGGGAGGTACGGCCTAATACGAAGGTGATGGCTGTCAGGCTGCGGTAGCGGGGGTTATGGTGACGTTGAAGCCGAGGTTGTTGAGCTTTTTGATGGCGTTGTTTTTGGCTTTGATCGGGTCCAGACGGGTGAAG
>NZ_BRCG01000036.1:0-19112 GCF_023708005.1 Pseudarthrobacter sp. NCCP-2145
TTCGGACCTGACCCGCATTGAGGGCTTCCTCCGGTCTGCCGGGACCGGGTTCGCCGGAGCCGGATTGACAGGCGCGGGGGCCGGGCCGCCGGGCCGGGGCGCTTCCGGTGCCGCAGGCCGGGCGGCGGGCAGCGGCGCGGCCCGGGCAGCTGCGTCGGCCTGACGGCGGGACTGCTCTTCCGCCGCGGCGCGTTTGGCCGCCTGGGATGCCTCGTAGGCAGCCAGCGCCGCCTGGCCCTGCCGGTAGGCGTTCTCCACCTCCGCCGTCGTGCCCTTGAGCGACGCCAGCTGCGCCGTTAACTGCTCGCTGCGCTGCTTCTCCTCCGCAGCCTGGCGGGCCACGGCGTCCTGGGCTGACCGGGCCTCCGTGAGCCTGGCTTCGGCTTCAAGGGACAGCCGCCCGCGCTCATCCTTCGCAGCCTGTTCCTGGGCCGCCAGCGCAGCAGCGATCTTTCCTGCGGCCTGCGCCTTGTGCACGAGCGCGGCGGTCTTGTCCCCCACGATCTGCACCACGTTGAGCCCATGCACGGTGTTGCCCTGGACGGCGTCGAGGGCAACAAAGAACCCCATGTTGGTACCACCGGTCTTGTATGACTGGGCCGCCAGCGCACCGAGCTCTTTCCTGTGCCGGACCAGCTCGGAGTCGGCCTGCGCGGCCTGCGCGGCCAGGGCTTCCACCCTTGCAGACGCAGCCTGCAAGGCCGCATCCGTCACCGCATACTCCGCCGCTGCCTGCACCGCCACGGAGCCGGTGGTCTCGGACTGGTCCTGGAGGGCGGACAGCAAACCACCAATCCTTGCAATTTCCGCGGCTTTCCCGGCTTCGCTCTCTTTCGCGTCCTGTACCTCCTCCCAGGAGGGGTAATCACCGGGCGGGACCTCCGCAGCACCCGCTGGGGTAAGCCATAGGGTTCCCACCAGCGCACACGAAACAAGCGCCGCGGCGAGCCGCGCCCTGGGTTTGGTAACGAACCGGCACATAGTCGGGAAGCCTACCGCCTTCACCCTCAGGTTGAAGGCGGACGTTTCTACATCGTTATGGACCGGAGGCAGCTACGGTGGCGGCAAGGGCAGAAGGGCCGGCCCTTTACAGATGCCGGCCGAACCAGGCAAGGGTGTCGTTCCATGCGGCCGTCGCCTGGGCCCCGTTGTAGCGGTCGCCTGTGTCGTTATGGAAGGCGTGGTCCACGCCGGGGTAGACCGTGAGCTGGTGGACAACGCCGGAGGCTGCCAGCGCATCCTTAAGCGCAGGCATGGGCCCGGTGATGCGTTGATCGAGTTCAGCGTAGACCCCGAATACGGCCGCCTTGATGTCCGGCACTTTGGCCAGGTCAGGGGCAGGTCCGTAAAACGCCGCTGTTGCCTTCAGGCCGTCCAGCTCGGTGGCCGCCTGCCAGGTGATGCCGCCGCCGAAGCAGTAGCCGGTCATGGCGACGCGGCCGCCGTCCACGAAGTCCTGGGCCCGGAGGTACTCCAGTGCTGCGGCGAAGTCGGCCACGTGCCGCTGGGCGCCGGCCTGGGTGAGGGCGCCGGGTACAGCGTCCCGGTCCATGCCGGCCGTCCCGCCTTCGCGGCTGAGCAGGTCGAGCGCGAGGGCCGCGTACCCCTCCTTCGCGAACCGGCGGGCCACGTCTTCGATATGGGGCGTCAGCCCGCGGTTCTCATGGCAGATCAGCACGGCAGGAGCACGCCCTTCCTGCCCGGGCCTGGCCAGGTAGGCACTAACGGAGGCGCCGCCGGACGGAAACTGAACGGACGCCGTCGTCAATCCTGGCGCCCCCTCCGGGACGGAGAGCGGGCTTTTGGCCCCGGGCACCGCACCCGACCCCGCGGTCCCCGCAGCGGACGTCGGGGAAGGTTCCGGGGTGGGCATGGGGTCTGTGCTCCGTGGCACCTCAGTGGGGGTACAGCCCACCAGCAGCATTGCCGCCGACGCTGCCGCCATGCTGCCGGTGATGAAGGCGACACGCCGGGTAAAGGTCCGCTGGCTCAGCGCGCCGGACCGGTAGTCATCGAAGAATTCCTCGATCAGGTATCTCTCAAACTTGCCAAGCTGCGTCACGGTCTGCCTCCTCGGGGGTGCCGAACATACTCCTCCCCCAGCCAGCTCCGGACAAGGTTTCCCGGCGGTCTCTGCTCCCACCTTTATCGCTTTGTGATAAAAAACACTCTCTGCAAAATCGGCGCGCCTTGTATCCGTACCCACAGCCCCATGGCACGCGAAATCCAGTCGATGGCGCAACCGAGAGAACCGCCTCGCATGTTATCCAAATGTGACAATGGGTGCTAAGTCGGGTTATGGTCATCTGGTGTCCCTCCCAGACGGGACATTCCCCGTCAGAATGCCGAGCCCTGCCACTGACCCGGGAACCAACGCTTTCCAGCTGGCAGGGACGGGGGAACCAAGTTTCCGCGGCCTTCAGAAGGCCTTGGGGTTAAGTCGATAGCGCCTCCGTTCCATTCGGAGTTGTTACCGGCCGGGTATCTCCAACCCGAACCCGACAGCTCACCCCGCAGGCATGGGAGAGGCGATCAACTGTGTCAAAAAATTCCACCACTGCCCGTCACCGCGCAACCCCGGCCCGCTCCATCGTGATCGAGGGACTGGCTGTTTCGGCCAAGTCCCTGGGCCGTCCGGCTCTCGCCGTAGCAGCAGCCTCCGGCATTGCCTTCGGCGTCGGCGCCCCGGCCCACGCCGGTGTGAACGGTCCGGACACCACCGAGACCGCTAGCGTCCAGGCGTCCGCCGCCCCCGCTGCGGCAGTTGCAGCCCCCGCCGCAGCGGCCGGCAACGTCCACACGGTTGTATCGGGCGACACCCTTGGTGCCATCGCGTCGATGCACGGTGTCAGCCTGAATGACGTCCTGTCAGCCAACGGGCTTTCAGTCTCCACGATCATCTACCCCGGTGACCAGATCCAGATTCCCGCGGCGGGCTCTGCTCCGGTCGCAGCCTACGTAGCACCGGCTGCAGCACCGGCACCGGCTCCTGTCCAGACCGCTGCCGCCGCCCCGGCGAACACCGGAATGAACATGTCCTACGCGTCAGCACCGGTTGCAGCCACGGGCAGCGGCGCCGGTGCAGCCATCCTGGCCAACGCCTACGGCCAGGTTGGCCAGATCCAGGACTGCACCGCCATGGTGGAGAAGGCCCTGCGCACCGTCGGCAAGTCCGTTGGTGACCTGGCCCCCGGCCAGTTCTACCAGTACGGCACCACCGTGGGCACCCCCGCCCCCGGTGACCTGGTGATCACCGCCGGCCACGTAGGCGTGTACGCCGGCGACGGCCAGGTTGTCAGCGGCGGCGTAAACGGCAACCAGACTGCTGTGCACTCCATCAGCTGGCTCAGCGGCGCTTCCTTCGTCCGGGTGGCATAGTCACCACGGCAACAGCAGCCGGCCCGTAAGGGCCAGGCCACTGCACACAAGGGCGGCAGCCGGGTTCTCCCGGCTGCCGCCCTTGTGTGCGTCCACGCTTTTTATTCCGGATCCGTCCGGAGGCCGGCGCCTTCCCGGGTCAGGTGCCGCAGAAGGTCCGGTAGGCGCCGAAGCCTTCCGGCGGGCCCTCGGTGTAGCGTTCCAGCCCCCGGCGTTCCTGGAACGGGGACCTCACCACATTCAGGAAACGGTTGAACGGGGCCATGTCCCCCTCCGTTGCAGCCGCCAGCGCTTCCTCCACCAGGTGGTTCCGGGGAATGTACACCGGATTGACGCTGTCCATCAGCCCGGCGTCGGGCTTCAGGGCTGCCCAGCGCCCAGCCCAGGCATCAAACGCGGCGAGATCCAGGACCATGCCGCGCGCCGGCCTGTCATCGCCCCGGGCAGCCTGGCCCAGGCTCCGGAAGAACTGTGTGTAATCGACAGGGCCGTCCTTCAGCAGGGCGATTACCCCGTCCACCAGTTCCGATGCCTCGTCTCCCTCCTTGCTTCCGGCCGGTCCGCCTTTGATACCAAGCTTTGCCTTCATGCCGTTGAACCAGGCGTCGCTGTAGTGGCTGCGGAACTTCCCCAGCGCCTCCACGGCGGGGGCGACTGCCTGTTCCTGGTCCTCATGGAAGAGCGGCAGCATGGCCTCCGCCAGCCGCGCAAGGTTCCACTCAGCCACCACCGGCTGGTTGGCGTAGGCGTAGCGGCCGCCGACGTCGATGGAGCTGTACACGGCACCGGGGTTGAAAGCGTCCATGAAGGCGCAGGGGCCGTAGTCGATGGTTTCGCCGGAAATGGTCATGTTGTCCGTGTTCATGACGCCGTGCACGAACCCCACCAGCATCCACCGGGCCACCAGCCCGGCCTGGGCGGCCACCACGGAGGCGAACAGTTCCAGGTAGGGATGTTCCGCCCGGGCTGCGGCCGGGTAGTGCCGGCTGATGGCATGGTCCGCCAGCCGGCGCAGGAGCTCCATGTTGTCCGTGGCCCGGGCATATTGGAAGCTGCCCACCCGGAGATGGCTGCTGGCCACCCGGGCCAGGACGGCGCCGGGCAGCATCGTGTCCCGGCGCACCGGGCGTCCTGTGGCCACAACGGCCAGGGCCCGGGTGGTGGGAATGTTCAAGGCGTGCATTGCCTCGCTGACGAGGTATTCCCGCAGCATGGGGCCGACGACGGCGCGGCCGTCGCCTGCCCGGGCGAAGGGCGTACGGCCGGAGCCTTTGAGATGTATGTCCCGGCGGCGCCCGGCAACGTCCACCAGTTCGCCGAGCAGGAGCGCCCGGCCGTCGCCGAGCAGCGGCGAGTAGCCGCCGAACTGGTGCCCGGCGTATGCCTGGGCAACCGGGGTGGCGCCGGCCGGGACGTGGTTCCCCAGGAGCAGCCGCACGCCTTCGGGGGTCTTGAGGTATTCGGGGGCAAGTCCCAGCTCGCCGGCGAGGGCATCGTTGAGGACCAGGAGCCCGGGTTCGGGCGCTTCCTCAGCCTGCCAGGGAACAGCGAGTTCCGGGAGTGAACTGGCGAATAGTCCCTCGAAGGTGACAGTTGATTCTGCTGCTGCAGTCATGAATCAACCCTATCGCCGTCGTTTGTCCTGCGGTTGATCAGCCAGGTGATAAGCCACAGGATGACCCCAATGGCCATCAGTCCGCCGGCGATCTGGTACTGGATGATGTTCCTGCCCACCCACGGCCCGGCCAGGAAAGCGCAGAGCATGGCGGCCACCAGCGGGAGCGGGCCGGGTGAAGTGAAGAAGACCTTGCGGTGGGGATCCCGCTTGCGGCGCAGCACCAGGCAGGCCACGTTGACCGCAGTGAACACGCACAGCAGCAGGAAGGCTGTGGTGCCGGACAGGTTGGCCACAATGTTGCTTTCGGGATCACTGGTGACGTACAGGATGAGGCCCAGTGCCAGGACAGTGGAGAAGGCAATTCCGGCCCACGGGGTGCGCCGGACCGGAAGGACTTTCCCCAAGGCACCGGGCAGGACGTGCTGGCGGGCCATGCCGTAAATCAGCCGGCTGGCCATCAGCATGTTGATGAGGGCCGTGTTGGCGACCGCGAAGACTGCCAGGAAGGGGAAGACCCTGTCGATGGGGAAGTCCGGTGAGCCCTTGTGGACCACTTCAAGCAGGGCAGCGCCCTCAGCTTCCCGGATGCCCTCGAGTTCGGTGGGCGAGAGGACGCTCACCACGGACACCGCCACCAGCATGTACAGCAGTACTGCGATGCCCAGGCCGGTGAGCATGGTGCGGGGAAAGATCTTCTCGGGATTCCGGGTCTCTTCCACCATGTTGACCGAGTCCTCGAAGCCCACCATGGCAAAAAACGCGATGGAGGTGGCTGCGGTGACGGCCAGGAAGAGCCCCTTGTCCTGGGAGTCGTTGAAGACAAAGATCTCGCCCGGGTTTCCGGTCCCCTGGGCCATGACAAAGAACCCGACGCCGATCACAATGCACAATGCGGCCATCTCCACCACCGTGAGCACCACATTGAACTTGACGCTCTCCCCCACCCCACGCAGGTTGATGGCGGCCAGGAGGAGCATGAATCCAAGGGCAACCGCGGTGATCACGCCCTGGCCGGGTTTGCCCATCCAGCCGTTAATCTCAAGGCCGCCAAAAAAGTTCTGCGCCAGGACGTTCGCCGAGGTGGACGCGCTGGTGATTCCGGAGCAGACCACCGCAAAGGCCACCAGGAAAGTGACGAAGTGTATGCCGAACGCCTTATGCGTGTACAGCGCAGCCCCCGCCGCCTGGGGATACTGCGTCACCAGTTCAAGGTACGAGAAGGCGGTCAGCGTGGCCACCACGAAGGCCAGCAGGAACGGCAGCCAGACGATTCCCCCCACGGTGCCGGCCATGGTCCCGGTCACCGCATAGACGCCGGCGCCGAGGATGTCCCCCACGATGAACAGCAGGAGGAGCTTGGGTCCAAGCACTCTCTTGAGGGTGGGCTCCTTGCCATGCGCAGTAACGTCTGACACTTCTTCTGAAGCTGCACTCATGAGTGACCTCCATGGCTGGCTTGGCTGGATGAGGGGTTCGGCATCGATGCGGTAAGCGGCCCGTGCTGCAGCACGGCGCCTTGGGACCAGCGCCGCCGCTGGGGAAAGCCGATGCGCTGCAGGTCCTCTGCCGCGATGACCGCAGCAGTACCCGCACGGGCGCGCGCTTGGGCCGAGAGCAGTGCGGCGTCGCCGCCATACCGCGAGGAGAAATGCGTGAGCACCAGGCTCCGGGCGCCGGAATGTGCCGCCAGCTCTCCCGCCTGCCCTGCCGTGAGGTGGCGGTACTGGCCGGCCAGCCCGGCGTCGTCGTCGGCAAAGGTCGATTCGGCGACGAGGAGATCGGCGCCGTCGGCAAGTTCCTCTGCGCCCGGGCAGGGCGCAGTGTCCATGACGAAGGCGAAACGCTGGCCCGGGCGGGCGACGCTGACGTCATCGAGCCGCACCCCGCCCAGGGTCCCCTGGCGCTGCAGGCGCCCTGCGTCCGGCCCGGCAATCCCTGCCGCGCGCAGGCGTTCCGGCAGCAGGGTCCGGCCGTCCGGTTCGGCCAGCCGGTAGCCGTAGGTTTCGATGCGGTGCCTGAGGGGACGGACGTCAAGCCCTTCGGCTACCGGTCCGCCTTCACCGTGCGGGTGCAGCCTGAGGTCGATACCCGGGGTGCTGACGGATACCAGGGCGCGGACCACGTCCGCGCCGGAGGACGGATAGTGGAGGTGGACCGGGTGGGGCACAGCATCGAGGGCCATGCGCGAGAGCACGCCCGGCAGCCCGAAGCAATGGTCACCGTGCACGTGCGTGAGGCAGATGCGGGTGACCATGTTTGCGGAAACCCCGGCGTGGATCATCTGGCGCTGCGTGCCCTCGCCCGGATCAAAAAGCAGGCCCTCGCCGTCCCAGCGCAGGAGGTAGCCGTTATGGTTCCTGGTCCGGGTGGGGACCTGGGAAGCGGTGCCGAGGACAACGAGCTCGCGCATGGTTTTAAGGGCCAAAAAGCAGGTGCCGGAAGTTCCGGTACCTGCTTTGTTGGATGCGGCGGCGGCTTAGCGCCGCCGGAGCATTCCCATGATCCTGCCGGCTGCGCCGCCCGGCCTTGCACCTGCGGCACCCGTGGTGCCGGGCGTCCGTCCGGTGGCGTTCAGCCCGGTCCCGCGGGCAGCCCCGCCGGTCCCCGTCCTGCCTGCGAATCGTCCAGCGGCATTTTTGATCATGCTTCCCAAGTTCATGTGAAACTCCTTCAGTAGTGATCCTGCCAACCGATATTCATCAGCCTGCTTATGATTTTAGCCTAGTTTGGCCGCAGGTCGAGGAAATTGGCCAAACATCCCCCACCGTGAGGTTGAGTCTGCAACGTGGCCCGGGTGGCTCGGGAACAGGGGCGGTGGTCCCTACCGGCGAGCTGGTGCGGCTGCTAAATTTGCACGCCTTGGGCCACCCCCCGCGCCAGGAAACCCGTTATCCGGAAGGTAACCATCATGCTTTCAGACACCTCCCTCCCCGTGATCAGGGCAACGCTGCCTGTGGTCGGCGAAAATATCCAGGAGATCGCCAAACGGTTCTACCAGCACATGTTCGAGGCACGGCCGGAGTTGCTGGACGGCCTGTTCAACCGGGGAAACCAGGCTGACGGCCGGCAGCAACAGGCGCTGGCCGGATCCATCGCAGCGTTCGCCCGTTACCTCGTGGAGAAACCGGACCAGTTGCCTGACCACCTGCTGTCCAGGGTTGCCCACAAACATGTCTCGCTGGGCCTGAGCCCTGACCAGTACCAGATTGTCCACGAGCACCTGTTCTGGGCCATCGTTGATGTGCTCGGCGAGGCCGTAACGCCGGACGTGGCTGCTGCGTGGGACGAGGTCTACTGGCTGATGGGCAACATGTTGATCAACCAGGAGCGGGGGCTGTACAACGCTGTGCACTTGTCACCGGAGACCATCTGGCGCACCTGGCGGGTGGCTGAGCGCATCCAGGAGACGGACGACGTCGTCACTTTCGTTGTGGAGCGCGTCGACGAGAGGGAGGTGAAGCCTTCCCTGCCGGGACAGTATGTGACCATCAAGATGCGCATGAAGGACGGCGTCCACCAGCCGCGGCAGTACAGCCTTACCCGCGCGGACGACGGCAGGCACCGCCACTTCGCCGTCAAGCGGGTGCACGGGCAGGGAACTCCCGACGGTGAAATGTCCAATCTGCTGCACGACGACGTCAAAGTCGGGGACGAAGTGGTGCTCTCAGCCCCGTTCGGGGATGTAGTACTGGAGTACACGGACCGGCCGGTGGTCATGGCCAGTGCCGGGATCGGGGTGACGCCGATGGCGGGCATGCTCTCGCATCTGGTGAAGGCCGGCAGCCAGCGCCAGGTCATGCTCCTGCATGCCGACGACAGCCCGGAATCTTTTCCCCTGCGCCGGCAGGTCGCCCGGGACCTTGAGTTGCTGTCCGACGGCACCATGCACACCTGGTTCCTCAACCAGGACGCCGACGCCTCCGGCTTTACCGGATTCATGGACGTGAACGACGTCGAACTCCCGCTCGACGCCGAGTACTACCTGTGCGGCCCGCTGCCCTTCCTCCAGTCCGTGCGGAGCAGCCTCATCTCCAAGGGCATTCCGCCGAAGGACATCCAGTACGAAGTGTTCGGTCCGGACCTCTGGCAGGCCGACTTCCAGTAGGGGAAACCACCTTGGGCGGACAGGCTTAGCGGCTAAGCCGGCGGACAAAGGGCGCCTTGCCCAGCGGTGTCCGTTCAAGGTGGTCCACCATCCCCACGTCAACGGGTGTCCCGATGACCCCCGCGGCGTGGAGCGCGCCGGCGACCGCAGCCTGGACCCCCTGGGCGGTGTTTCCTGCGGCAAGGCCCAGAAGCAGAACGCGCAGCCCCGCCGGCTCCTGCACCACCTGCCATCCGCCGGCAGCTGCCTGGTCGAGAACGTGGTGGAAGACGATGGGGTGGACCCTGACCGGACCCGCCGTACCGGGCAGTTCCAGGACATCCTCGATCCGACCTTCGATGTCCTCCAGCAGGGTGAAGGAGCGTCCACACGGACAGCCCCGGCCGCCCAGCCTTACGTTGTCCGACATTTCGTACCGGATGAGGGGAAGGGTCCGTGAGAACAGGACTGTGACCAGCACCTTGGCCCCCGTTTCTCCCGGCGGTGCCGGGTTCCCGCCCTGGTCTACGGGTTCGACGATCAGCAGGTCCTCGTAGAGGTGGCTGTTGCGGTAGACACACGGGGAGGCGATGCCGGCCGTTTCGGTGGCAGCGTAAACATCCACCGGCGCACTCCCCCAGGCCTTCTCCAGTTCTTCGGCGGCGACGGGCGTAAGCACCTCGGCGGCTGACATCACTGCCTGTGGCAAGATCCTCAGGCGGCCGGCCAACTGTTCCACCGCCAGAGGGCCCAGGGCTGAGGGATAACCAACAAGTACCCTGGGCTGGAACCCGTTCAGCGCGGCCACCGTCTCACCGATCGGGGCTGCCACATCCAGGCGGAGCGTCGGGACCAGCCCGGAGCGCAGTGACGCTCCAAGGACGGCGGACTGGTGCGTGGGGACGCGGGACGTAACCAGCGCCAGTTTCAGTGGACGGCCCGGCCCGGCCTTGATTCCTGCCCAGTCGTTCGCCCTGGCGTAGGAAGCCACCACGGTTGCCCACTCGGAACGGTTCCAGATGAAGGTGCCGCGCGGCCCCGCGGTTCCAGCCGTCGCTGCGGTCCACCAGCGCCCCCTCCATGGCACGCCGGGGTCTCCGTCCTCCGCGGCCAGCGACCTGAGGTGCTGCTCCACATCTGCAAGCTTCAGGCCCGGCGCAGTCACGGCCTCATCGAAGTGGCGCATGAGGTCTGCCTTGGTCACTGGAGGCAACTGGCCGAAGGGCGCCTCTTGGAGGCCGGCATGATGGCGCCGGTAGAATGCTGAACCCGCATAGGCTGCGCGGCGCAGTTCCTGCAGTGCGTGTTCCTGATGTGCGGCGATTTTCATGGCGTCCCACTGGTCCCGTCTCCGCCAGGCAGCGCGGAGGGACAACACCCGGGACACAATCCGAAGGTCCATATCCCACCTGCGAAGAGCTGGCAGCCGGATGCCTAGGCTCCGCGGGCGCGGCGGAGCGCCGCCAGCCGCGAAGTGTATTCCGTCTCGTCTATGTCGCCGCGGGCGAAGCGTTCGGCAAGCAGGTCCTCCGCCGCGCTTTGACCGGGACCGGCGCTTCCGCGCCCGCGGTTACCCGGGGACATGGAGCGGGCAAAAAGGACGATGGCAGCGATGACCGCACCCCAGAACAGGATGAAGCTCACCACCATCAGGACGAAACCCCAGGCGCCCATGTTCCCGTCCCAGTACATCATCGCTGCTCCTCCGCCCTGTTGCCGGCACTTGCTCGACTATCCCGGCAGGGGGCCGTCGGGGGCCAGAGTCTTTCGTCCCCTGGCTTCACCTGCCCGGCTTACGTGCTTTCCGGCTTCTCAACGCTCCAGATCGTCCGGTTCGAATTCACTGAGCGGCGACCCGCCGTAGGTTTCCTCAGCATCGCTGGCAGCGGCCTCGCCAAACTCGGCGTCGGCAACGGGCTCATCCTGGATCAGCGGATCCTCCTGCCAGCGGTCCGGATTATTCTCGGCCGCGCCCGGGTAGCTGTCCGGCTCGCCATGCACGGGGTCAAGTTCAAGGGAGGCAGCCGCGCCGGGCGTCTCATCAAGGAGCACGTCGTCATCCTGGACAATTTCAAGACCCTCGTCGGGAAGGTTCTGTTCCGTCATGGTGATGCCTTTCTCGTGAACCGCTGGAGTAACGATAGTAAGCATACTGACCACATGGTGGCGCTGTTGACAACGCATCAACGCCGGGATTTTGCCGTGACCTTTGGCCCTATGTCTGCCGTGGGCGCGGGGCCAGTCTTGAAAGCGACCACGCCCGCGCGAACCAGGAGATCCGGCCATGACAACTCGTAAACCAATCGCGGCTGCCACCAACGACTCACCGCAGAGCCAGGCGGCGGTGCTGTGGGCTGCACGCCGGGCGGAGCGGGCCGGTTTGCCCCTGGTGATCCTTCATGTTGTGGACGACAGGTGGGTGGCGGAGCCGTACCCATGGATCGGCGTCATGGAAGAGGCCGGGGACCGGCTCCTGCAGACGGCGGCCGGACGCGTCCGGGACGCGTTCCCCATCAGCATTACCACCCGGCTCCTCACCGGGAGCATAGGACGTTCAATTGCGAAGTACTCAGCCAAGGCGTCCATGCTGGTCATCGGCTCGGGCACCGGCCACCTGGGCGGTTCGCTGGCCGACCGGGCCCTTCAGGTCGCAGCCTCTTCGAAGGTTCCGGTGGCCGTGGTGGGAACGCAGGACCTGGAGGGCCGCTCCGGCGTGGTGGTGGGTGTTGACGGTTCAAAGGAAGCCACCCAGGCCGTGGCTTTCGCCGCAGCAGAGGCAGACCGGGAAGGTGACGAACTGACCGTGGTGTATGCCATCATCGCCCCGGACCGGGTGGTGGATGCCGGCCTGACATCCACGAGCCTCGCCGAGTTGATCGCCGAAGAGGAGCGCCTTGTTTTGGCCGAGACGGTGGCCGGGCTCAAGGTGGACTATCCAGGCCTGCAGGTACGCCAGGTGCTGGAAACCGAGCGGGGTCCAGTTGAAGCCCTGGTGGATGCCGCCCTGAACGCCAGGATGCTTGTGGTGGGCAACCGCGGCAGGGGCGCGATCCAGCGGCTCCTGCTGGGCTCCACGGCCCATGGCGTTCTGCGGCACCTGCCGTGCCCCACCGTCATTACCAGGATCCAGGCCAGCAAGAACAAGAACTAGGCCGGACCGGCCCCCGCTTCTCCTGCTCATTTTCTGTCCCTCCTCCTATGTTCCGGGTTGGCACCATGAAGAAGACTGCTTCAGTAATAATGCTCATCCTTGGGATCCTCATCTCGATGGTTGGCCTCGCCACTCTGGCCGGAGGCGCGGTGGCATCGGTAGTGGGATCCGCACAGGGAGACGGATACCTCACGTCAGGCACCGCCCGCCTGGCCGTCGGGTCCCACGCCCTGACCTCGCCCCGGCTTGATGCGGTGGGCGAGGGTATCCCGCCCCGCCTGCCTTTCGACGTCGGGACGCTGAGGCTGCGGGCCACGTCCGCGGACCCGGGCAAGGAGATCTTCATTGGGGTTGCCCCGCAGGACGACGTTGAGCGGTACCTTTCGGGCGTGCACCATTCGGAACTGCTTGAAGTGGACAGCCGGCCCTTCCGGGCCGAATACCGTGACATTCCAGGCACCGGCACGCCCGCACCGCCTGCTGAGCAGGCGTTCTGGAGCACGTCCGCCTCAGGCCCTGGTGAACAGGAACTGACCTGGGACCTGGCGGCCGGCAGCTGGGCAATAGTCATCATGAACGCCGATGGCAGCCTTGGGGTGGACGCCGAGGTGCAGGCGGGCTTCCGCTCCGATCTGATCATGCCGGCGGCCACGGGGCTGCTGGTGGGAGGGGCCGTTGCACTGGCCATCGGAATCCCCCTGCTGGTCCTGGGCGCCGTAGGGCTCGGCCGGCACGCGCGGCAGTATCCCCGCGGACCTGCCGCACCGCCGCCCGGGTACGGACCGCCAACAGGTTACGGGCCGGGATATGGCACACAGCCGGGCTACGCAGCTGGGTATGGCCCACCGCCTGGCAACGCGGCCGGGTCTGCCCCAATGCCCGGACAGGAACCGCCGCCCGGGTATGCAGGAGGAGGGATCGGGGCATCAGCCCCCGGCACCCAGGGAGCGCCGGGCGTGCCGGGAGCCGCGGTCCAAGGAGTTCGGCCGCTGCCCCTCCCCGGCGCCGCAGACCGGGTAGACCGCGCCCCTTATCCCGCCCGGCTCTTCGGTGACCTTGACCCCGCGCTGTCCCGGGCGATGTGGCTGGTCAAGTGGTTCTTGGCGATCCCGCACTTCATCGTGCTGGTCTTCCTGTGGTTTGCGTTCCTCGTGACCACGATTGTGGCAGGCTTCGCCATCCTGTTTACCGGCCGCTACCCCCGGCCGCTGTTCGACTTCAACGTGGGAGTTCTGCGGTGGAACTGGCGGGTGGCGTTTTACGCCTACGCCGCCGCGGGCACAGACCGCTACCCGCCCTTCACCCTGGCACGCACGGACTATCCGGCGGACTTCGAAGTGGACTACCCGGAGCGGCTCTCGCGCGGACTGGTCCTGGTGAAGTGGTGGCTCCTGTCCCTCCCGCATCTGCTGATCATCGCAGCACTGTCCGGCGCCACATGGACATGGGAGGCGGAAACCACTGATCTGGGCACCACCTACGAGCGCGCAACAGGCCCGTCCCTGCTGGGCCTGCTCGTCCTGGTCGCCGTGGTTGCCTTGCTGTTCACCGGACGGTACCAGCGGCCGCTGTTCGATTTCATCCTCGGCATCAACCGCTGGATCTACCGCGTCCTGGCCTACACCGCCCTGATGCGCGATGAATACCCGCCGTTCCGGCTTGACCAGGGGCCCGCCGACGTCCCGCCCGCGGTGGTGGGACCAGGTCACCAGGAACGGCCACGCCAGGAACCACCTCTGCAGGAGCCACCAGCGACTCTCCCTTAACCTGCCGGGAACCCCCGCAGTGACTTTCGGCCCTACCTCCCGTCGTCCCGCCGGGACATCATTACGATGGACCGCACGGGTCACCTGAGGAGCTGAGATGAGTACTGCTGGAGCACCATTTGCCCGCATCCTTGTGGGCGTCGACGGCTCGGAACCGTCCATCGAAGCCTTGCGGCAGGCCCAGCGCCTGGCAACTCCGCTGGGCGCGAAGGTCCTGGCCAACGCCTACTGGGATTACCCGCAGGTCTATGCGGGCTACGTGATGATGGGCATTGAAGGCTTTGAGGAGCGCGCCGGGGAGATCCTCGACGAGGCGGTCAAAACAGCGTTCGGTGACGAAACGCCGTCGAACGTTATTCCCAGCCTGGTCCGCGGCCATCCGCGCGAATCGCTGATCGAAGCCAGCCGCGACGCGGACATGGTGGTGGTGGGAAGGCGCGGACACGGCGGTTTCGGCGGGCTGCTGCTGGGCTCGGTCAGCTCAGCCCTGGTGGCCCACGCCCACTGCCCGGTGCTGGTGGTCCACACCCCGGATGAACAGTCCTAGGACATTCCGGAGGAGGTCCACGTGGCCGGGACTACGGCAGGCGCAGACCGTTGACGGAGCCGCTGCGAGGTGACGCACGACGGCGGATGGCGGTAGCCGCCGTCGTGCTTGCCCTGATTGTCCTCGCCATCGTTCTTGCCGTCCTTCTGAGGGAACCGGCGGAAAGTCCTCCGCAGCCGGCGGCGCCCTCCACTGCCCCGGGCGCGTCCACCAGCCCCGGCCCGGCTGCTTCCGGCGCCTCTCCCTCAACAGCCCAGCCCTCTCCATCCCAGCCCGTGGAGCCATCGACGGAAACGCCGGAGGCAGGGCAGGATCCTGTCCAGCCACCCGCCACTGTGCCGCCCGTCCCGGTCCCACCGTCCGCGCCGGACGCCGGACCCGGCCCTGCGCCGGATCCAGGGCCGCCGGCGGCGCCGTTCCCTTCCGCGCTCCTGGGCCAGGACCTCACGGCCATCCCGAACGCGGGCCGCGTGGTGGCGCTGACTTTTGATGCCGGTGCCAACACGGCGGGCCTGCCGAAAATCCTGTCCACCCTGTCAGCCAAAGGGGTCACGGGCACGTTCTTCCTCACCGGCAACTGGGTGGAGGCCAACCCCGGCGGGGTGGGCCAGATTGTCTCCGCGGGGCACCGGGTGGCCAACCACTCCATGACCCATCCGGGTTTCACCGGGCTGGACGGCACGCAGATAGCCCGGCAGGTCCGGGGAGCGGAGCAAACCATCCTGGCGGCCGGAGGCGATCCGCGCCCGCTGTTCCGCTTTCCTTTCGGTGAACGGGATGCCCGCACCATCGCCGCTGTCAACAGCCTAGGCTACGCTGCGGTCCGGTGGACCGTGGACACCCTGGGGTGGAAGGGAACCAGTGGCGGCGTGACCGCGCAGGCGGTCGCGGACCGCACGCTGGCCGCCCTGCAGCCGGGCGAAATCGTCCTCATGCACATCGGTTCGAATCCCGACGACGGTTCCACGCTTGACGCCGACGCGCTGCCGGACATCATCGACCGGATCAGCGCCGCAGGGTACGGCTTCGCCACCCTTGACGCGCTGCTGGCCCCCTAGGAGAGAAAGGGCCAGTCATGGAAAAGACCAAGCAGGCGAGATCCACCGGCAGGCGTCCGGCTGCGGCAGCCGGCGGAACGGCTGACCCCGCACACCACGGACTCCCCCTCCATGAGGTGGTCCTGCTGCTCGGGACGGACCACGTGCAGGGCCTCGCGTCCGCGGAGGTGGCCCGCCGCCAGGTCCAGTTCGGCGCCAACGTCCTTCCGCGCTCACGCGGCGGGGGGATCTTCCGGAAACTCGCGCGGCAGTTCAACAATCCGCTGGTGTACGTGCTGCTGGCAGCGGCGGCCGTCACGTTGTTCCTTGGTGAGTACCTGGATTCGGGCGTCATCCTGGCCGTCGTCCTGGTGAACACGGTGATTGGCTTTGTCCAGGAAGTACGGGCAGAGGCTGCCCTGGATGCACTCCACTCCCTGGTCCGCACGCGTGCGGTGGTGGTCAGGGACGGGCAAAGGCAGGAGGTTCCCTCGGAGGACCTGGTCCCCGGAGACCTGGTCCTGCTCGACGCCGGCGACAAGGTCCCGGCCGACCTGCGGCTGGTCCGGCTGTCCGGCCTGCGTGCGGACGAATCCGCGCTGACAGGCGAATCCGACGCAGTGGCAAAGGACGAGGTGGTCCTTCCCCTGACCACACCGGTGGCGGACCGCCGGAACATGGTCTACAGCGGCACCCTGGTGACGGCCGGCACGGGCGCCGGGGTCGTCGTCGCCATCGGCGGCGAGACGGAGCTCGGTGAGATCCATCGGCTGATGGGCGCGGTCCAGCCGGTGGCCACCCCCCTGACCCAAAAGCTGGCACGCTTCAGCATGACGCTGACCGTGGCCATCCTTGCCTTGGCCGCCGTGGCCTTCCTTGCCGGCGTGGCACGCGGCCAGGAGCCCGCCCAAATGTTTACTGCCGCCGTCGCGCTGGCGGTGGGGGCAATCCCGGAAGGCCTTCCCGCGGCGGTCACGGTAACGCTCGCCATCGGCGTTCGCCGGATGGCCAGGCGCCGGGCGGTGGTGCGCCGGCTGCCGGTTGTTGAGACGCTGGGCAGCACCACCGTGATCTGTTCTGACAAGACCGGCACGTTCACCGAAAACCAGATGACGGTGCGGGCCATCTGGACTCCGGCCGGCGCTTACGACGTGACTGGCTCCGGGTACGGCCCGGAGGGGCGCATCCTTCCCGCAGGTGCAGGTGTCCGCGGCGCCGCGGAAGAGGCTGGTGGGGCGGCGGCGACGGCGACGGCGGACGTTGCGTTGCACTGGTCCCTGCTGGCGGGCGGCGCCTGCAATGACGCGAAAGTGATCAGGGAAGGGGACGCCTGGCAGGTCCAGGGGGATCCCACGGAGGCCGCGATGCTGGTGGCCGCCGGCAAGGGCGGCGTGGACGCTGCGCACTTCCTCGCCGCCACCCCGCGCCGCGGCGCATTGCCGTTCACGTCGGAGCGCCAATATATGGCCACACTCCACTCCCCCCGGCTCCCGGACGGCAGCGCCACCGGGCAGGACACCGTGTTGGTGAAGGGCGCCGTGGAAAGGGTACTGGAGCTGTGCTCCAGGCAGATGGACAGCCACGGCGTCGATGGGCACCTCACTACGCAGGCTGTCCTGGAGGTTGCCCACCGGTTTGCCGGCACAGGCTTGCGGGTCCTGGCGACTGCCGTTATGCACCTGCCTGCCGGCACCGCCCTCTCCGACGCAAACCTGCACGGGCACATGACGCTGACAGGACTCCAGGCGATGTTCGATCCGCCGCGGGAGGCGGCCGCGGCGGCAGTCCGTGCCTGCCACCAGGCCGGAGTGGCCGTCAAGATGATCACCGGGGACCACGTGGGAACGGCCGCAACCATCGCCGGGGCCGTAGGCATCACCGCGGATCGGGCAGACAGGACAGCGCTGACCGGAACCGAGCTGGACGCGATTCCCGCAGACCAGCTGCCGGATGCGGTGGAGCGCGCAACCGTCTTCGCGCGGGTGTCGCCCGAGCAGAAGCTCCGCCTCATCGGCGCCCTGCAGTCCCGGGGGCACGTGGCCGCCATGACCGGGGACGGCGTCAACGATGCGCCGGCACTCCGCCAGGCGAACGTAGGCATCGCCATGGGACGGTCGGGGACGGAAGTGGCGAAGGAGGCCTCGGACATCGTCCTCACCGACGATGACTTCGCCACCATTGAGGCAGCTGTCGAGGAAGGCAGGAACGTCTTTGACAACCTGACCAAGTTCATCGTCTGGACGCTGCCCACCAACATGGGGGAAGGCCTGGTGATCCTCGTGGCGATCCTGGCCGGAGCAACGCTGCCCGTCCTGCCCACCCAGATCCTCTGGATCAACATGACCACCGCTGTGTGCCTGGGCCTGATGCTGGCCTTCGAACCGAAGGAGCCGGGCCTCATGTCCCGCCCACCCCGGGCGCCCGGCAGGCCACTCCTGACCTGGACCCTCACGCTCCGTATCCTGCTGGTCTCCACCCTGCTCGTGGCAGGCACCTGGTGGATATTCGAACTCGAACTGGCCGGTGGTGCGTCCCTTGCCGAAGCCCGGACTGCCGCCGTGAACGTCTTTGTGGCGGTGGAACTGTTCTACCTCTTCAGCTGCCGTTCCCTCACGAGGTCTGTCTGGCGGATCGGCTTCTTCAGCAACCGCTGGGTGATCCTGGGCGTCCTGGTGCAGGCGGCCGGCCAGCTGGCCATCACCTACTCACCGGTGATGAACGGACTCTTCCACACGGCCCCCATCAGCGTGGACACGTGGCTGCGGATCCTGGGCATCGCCGTGCTGGCTTCACTCGTTGTCGCCGTGGACAAGCGCTTCCGGCGCCACGCGTTCTAGGCAGGTCCAGCATTCCAGCATCTTTGCCGCACCGGGGCAGCGTCCTCATGGCGTTGGCAGGAGCCGGACCATCACCAGGCCGGTCACTGCGGCCATGGCCAGTGCCATCAGGACGGCCGCCCCCATCCCGATGGCGGCTGTGAGCCACAGGTCCTGGCCAGGCTGCCAGAGCGGGGTTGCAACTGCCATAAAGACTCCCAGTCCCAGGGCCCAGGCGGCGGCACTTCCGGCGATCCACCGCCAGGCCAGCGGGACGTGGCGGCGCAGTTCGAACCATTGGGCGCAGCCAATCGACACCAGGAGCACCACCGCGGCCCCGGTTCCCGTAATGAATTGGGCTGCTGCCGGCCATCCCTGCCAGGACCCGTTGCCGAAAAAGGTGAGGCCCACAGTCCAGGCAACAACGGCCCCGGCAGCCGTGAGCAACACCCAGCGCCGGGCGGAAACGGCGGGGAGCCTGGTCCTGAGAACCCGCACCTGGAACCACCCCAGGACGGCACCCTCAACAAAGCCTGCAAGCACCAGCAGCGGCACTGCCGCCGTGGGCCATACGGCAGCCCAGACGAACTGGGCGGTGGCAGGGGCAAGGAATCCCAGGGCCTCGCCACAGCCCACCCACCCCACCCAACGGGGTAGGAACGTGTTTCCGTGCGTCGCAACGGATCCCTCGGCAGCCACCCTCCCAGAGTAGGGG
>NZ_BRCG01000037.1:0-12161 GCF_023708005.1 Pseudarthrobacter sp. NCCP-2145
GTCAACCGTGACAGACACCTCCATGATCCGCCCCGGCATGCGCCCACCGCCACAGACGAAACCCCCGAGGCACGCACAACCTTCTCCCACCACGGCGCGACAGCAGCGCTGGACCGCTAGTCACCAAGGGCATGGCGCGGGGTGGGGTCAGGCGGCGCGCTCGGGCAGCAGGAACGGGTCCCAGGCGGGGGTGGGCTTTTCGAGTTCCTTGATTTGCCAGATGGTTCCGTGCGGAGGCTCAGGGACGAAGCGCAGCTTCCATCCCATCTCGGCCGGAGTGTGGTCGCCCTTGACGTTGTTGCAGCGCAGGCAGGCCGCCACCAGATTCTCCCAGGAGTCGGCACCGCCGCGGGACTTGGGCTGGACATGGTCGATGGTGTGGGCCGCTTTTCCGCAGTACGCGCACCTGTGGCCATCACGCCTCAGCACTCCGCGGCGGCTGACAGCCGTGGCCTGGTTGTATCTGGGACGGATATAGCGGTTGAGGAGGATAACGGACGGCCGCCCCAATATCTCCTGGGGTCCCACCACGGGATCGTCACCCTCGGCAACCACACTGGCTTTGCCTGTGAGCACAAGCACCAGCGCCCGGCGGAACGTGATGACCGCCAGCGGTTCATATCCAGCATTCAGAACGAGAGTGCGCATGCACGTACCTCTTCACGGCCGCACCCGTCAGGGGCACGAGGGCCGGCTGCCCTCGGCATGTCCGGGCTATGGATCGACACCACAAGAGTAAACATAGAAGCGCACTATCAGCTAATCGCTGTTTTCCAAAACTGCCGTGTCGGGTCCCTTGGCAGGCTTTACCCGTGCGTCTGCGGGCTGCACTCCGCCGGCGTCATCCTTAAAGGGAAGAACCCCTGCCGCGGGGCAGGGGTTCTTCGTGCCGTCCATAGGGGACGGCGAATGTGAGGCTCGTTAGTTCACGCGGATGAAAACGGGGCCGGAGCCAACGTTGGCGCTGAATACCACCGTCTGGTTTCCGTTGTATCCACCGTGGACCGCCTGGCCATTGCCGGCATAGACAGCGATGTGGGCCATGCCCGCGCCACCGTCGGCGTAGTAGATAAGGTCGCCCGGCTGGGCTTCCGCGGCGCTTACGGTGCGGCCCAGGGAGAGGTACCCTGCAGGCCAGTCGTGGAAGTTGATGCCCACTGCGGCCAGGGAGTTGGTCACCAGCATGGTGCAGTCCTGGGTGACGCCCAGCTGGGCGTATGCAGCGGAGAGGATGGCTGCGCCCTTGCCGCTGGCGGAAGCGGCAGGAGCTGCAGCGGGTGCAGAGGCGGTGGTCACCTTGGCGGTCACCTTGGGGGCTGCAGCAGGCTGGACGACGGCGGGGGCCGCCGGCTCGGCTTCCTCGACCTCAACAGGAGCGGGCTCTTCTTCGACAACAGGCGCAGGCGTGGTGGTGACGGCCGGCTTTTCGAAGGTGATGGCGATGGTGGAAGCGGCGGAGATCGGCGCCTCGACGGAGGACTCAACTTCCAGGGTGGACGCCGGAGCGGAGTCGCGCTGGACGCTGGAGTCTGCCGCGTTTGCGGCGATGCCGCTGGTCAGCACCAGGCCGGAAGCGGCAGCAATAACCGCTGCCTGGCGGCCCATGCCACCGGCGTTGCCGCCGACAGCCTTGGCGATTACTGCGATTGAGTTGGTCTTGGTGACTTCGGCGCGATGCCGTGCGGTGGCACGAGTAGTCATCAGTTCTCTCTTTCGTTTTCCTCAGGCCGTTGTGGGCACCAAGGGGTTTGGGCGTGCCGGCATCTTGGGGGTACGCCGGCACGCCCCGAACGGGGATGTGGTGTTTGCGGAACGCGTGATGGAGCAAAGAAATAGTTCTTGGGCCCGAAGGCCCAAGAACTATTTGTTAATGGTGAAGAAGGCGGAGCTTCCGGTGGCGGCCACCGAGTGAAGCAGCGTGCCCTGGGACGGGTTGAGAGCGCTGATCATCATGCCGTTGCCGACGTAGATGCCTACGTGCGCGCCACCGTTCTGCATGACCAGGTCACCCGGCTGCGGGGTGGAGGTGGGCGTCATTGCCGTCCAGGCGTTGACGCGCGGGATGCTGATGCCGGCCTGGGCGTACACCCACTGCGTGAAGCCGGAGCAGTCCCAGCCGTTGGGGGTGGTGCCACCCCAGACGTAGGGACGGCCGATGCCAGTGTACGCAAGTGCGGCAATGCCGGAGGTGGAGGCCGAGGAAACCGTTTCGGCAAGCTTCTCAGCTTCAGCTTCGGGAGCTGATGCGGTGGAGGCCGTCCGAGTTCCGGCAGCAGTCCGGCTCTCGGAATCGGTCGACTGTACCCGCACAGGTGCCGGCTTCGGAGCGGCGGTGGTCTTCACCACGGGACGCTCGAAGGAGACGGTGGCGGTGGGTGCTGCAGTCACCGCGAGGGCGGACTGGGCAGACCCGGACTCGGTGGAAGCGGAAACGCCAGCGGTAGTGTCCGCGGCGCTGGCAGGCAGGCCCATGCTGAGGATGAGACCGGAAGCGGCTGCGATAACGGCAGCCTGGCGACCTACTGTCCCGGCATTGGCACTAACAGCCTTGGACACGGTGTCCAAGGGGTTGGTACGAACCGTTTGCGCACGGTGGCGCGCAGAATGATGGCGTGAAGACACGAAGGTAGCCTCTCCCAATGCCTGCGAGGTGAGCTGTCGGATTCGGATGGGAGTCACCCGGCCACTCCGCTTCCAAGGAAGCTTTGCGACTTAACCCCAAGGCCTTCGCTGAAGCAAAGACCAAAATTGGTTCCCCCGCCCCTGCCAGACGATGAAATGCGAACGGACCTTGAGCGGTGGCAGAGCTAGGCAATCCGCACAAGAGCGTCAACTTCGGAAAAGTTGACGCGAGTTAGACGGTACAGCAGTTTTCGTTGAATGTCACATTCAGGTCACGGCGGGTCATGATGATTCGATAGCCGTCCCTCATTTGACTACAGCCAGCCCGTGGGATCGACGACTTCGCCGTTGACCTGGACCTCGAAGTGGAGGTGGCAGCCTGTTGAAGCACCCGTGGTGCCGCTGAGCGCCAGGACATCGCCCCGGGAGACCGTCTGGCCCTCGGTGACACTGAAGGACGAGAGGTGGTTGTATGTGGTCTCCAGGCCGTTGCCGTGGTCCACGACAACGCGGTTTCCACCGCCGTACTGGTGCCACCCGACGAACGTCACGGTGCCGGCTGCGGCTGCCAGGACCGAGGTGCCGCACTGGGCCACGTAGTCCTGGCCGCGATGGAAGTCACCGGAGCCGCCGGTGATCGGGCTGACCCGGTAGCCGAACGGGGAGGCAGTGGACAGCGCGGCCAACGGGGCTCCGAGGCTTCCGGCCGAGGCTGCGCGGGACACGGAACCGGCGGACTGCGCGCTGAGCAGCTGCTTCAGCTTGCCGTCGGGATCCGCCTGGGTCACCACGGCAGAGCGGCTGAAGTCGATCTGCGCGCCGGCCTCGGCGGATACCTGTGGCTGCGGGGTAACAGCCGAGGCTGCCACGGGGGTGACGCTGCCTGCATTGTCGGTGGCCATGACGGGGCTGGTTGCCGGAACGGTCACGGTCAGCACCAGGCCGGTGGCAGCCAGCGCGATTCCGGCTTTCTGGCCAATACCGCTGGCGGAGGCAAATTCTGTGATCTGCCGGAAGGGACCTCGACGGCGGCGTGCATCACGGTGCGGATCGCGGGGGCGTTCCGTGGTGATGACCTCGACAACGCGCGGCGTTGGAACGGGGGCGGCCGCGCGGCGGCGCCCCTTGGGGGTCTGCATGGACAAGAAGGGTTCCTCTCTGGAAAGCCTGCGAAGTTAGCTGTCGGATTCGGGTCAGAGAGTTCACAGACCCGGTCCGCCTGGGCAAGCTCGGCACAGAGGTATCCCTGGAAGGATCCAACGCTGGAAGAGGCTTGCTGCTGACGGACTTCACCCCAAGGCAGTCCCCCGTCTGCCGGTTGTGGTTCCCCCGCCTCTGCCAGTAATGACTCGTGCACCTGATCCGCTGGCAGAGCTCGGCTCCGGATCAGGTAACGCTTTAGTATCTACGCTTGGGTTTAACTATAGGGCCAGAAGTCCCAAAGTAACAATTCCGTTATCTTTGGCTAATCCGTCCCGGCCGGGGTAGTACGCGGGTTTACCGGACGGCAACGAAGACGTGGGCTGCGACTTCGGGCGGCAACTCCAGGGCGCCCTCTATGCCGGGCACGCGGACCGAAATGTAGTCTCCCACCCGCTCCAGCGAGACCGCAGCCCCGGGACGGATGCCGCCCTCGTCGAGCTGGACCAGCAGTTCCGGCTCCACCTGGATCGGCTCAGCCAGGCGGCTTACGGTTACCTCCGACGCCGGGCCATAGGACTTCATTGCCTCCAGCAGGCTGACGGCCCCGTCCGCGAATCCTTGCGATGCCTGGCCGCCGAGGGCCGCCAGGCCGGGGATGGGATTGCCGTACGGGGACTCCGTGGGGTGGTCAAGCAGCTCGTAGATGCGCCGCTCCACGCGTTCGCTCATGACATGCTCCCAGCGGCAGGCCTCGTCATGGACGTAGGCCCAGTCCAGGCCGATCACGTCTGCCAGAAGCCGCTCCGCCAGCCGGTGCTTCCGCATCACCTCGGTAGCGCGCTTCCGGCCCACTTCGGTGAGTTCGAGGTGCCGGTCGCCCGAGACAACCACCAAGCCGTCCCGCTCCATCCTGCCTATGGTCTGGGAAACCGTGGGGCCTGAGTGCCGCAGGCGCTCGGCGATCCGGGCGCGGAGGGCCACGATGTTCTCTTCCTCAAGCTCCAAGATGGTCCGAAGGTACATCTCCGTAGTGTCGATCAGATCCGTCATCCAGCTCAGCTCCTCGAGCGCAGTACCTTGCGTTGTCCCACCGTATCGCCTTCCGCGCGACGTAGTCCGTTGGAAAGCTTAGCCTATTTTGACTTTGTCCGAATAGTTGGCGGCCGTCACAACAGGCCGTCTCAATGTCTGGACTATGACGGTGCCGGTTCCCGCACCAACGCCGGTTCAGGCAGAATGAGGAGGGCCGGAGTTGCAGTCACAGCCGACTGTCCGCCAAGCAACCACCCGTCCGGACCCTAGCCGCGTCCACGCCGAAATTGGAGCACCTGTGAGCGAAAACAGCATCACTATTCCCGCCGACCTCCTGCCCAAGGACGGACGGTTCGGCGCCGGCCCGTCAAAGGTCCGGCAGGAGCAGATCGATGCGCTGTCCGCTGCGTCGAAAACCATCCTGGGAACCTCGCACCGGCAGGCTCCGGTGAAGAACCTGGTGGGGTCGGTGCGCGAGGGCCTCAGCCAGTTCTTCCGGGCACCCGAGGGCTATGAGGTGGTTCTTGGCGTCGGCGGTTCCACTGCGTTCTGGGACATCGCCAGCTTCGGCCTGGTGGAGAAGAAGGCCCAGCACCTCTCCTTCGGTGAGTTCGGGTCCAAATTCGCGGCCGCCACCAACAAGGCGCCCTTCCTGGACGCCTCCTCCATCATCAAGTCCGAACCAGGTACCCGCCCGGCCGCCCAGGCCGAAGCGGGCGTTGATACCTACGCCTGGCCCCAGAACGAGACCTCCACGGGCGTCTCCGCCCCCGTGAAGCGCGTGGCAGGTGCGGACGAGGGCGCACTGGTGCTGGTTGACGCGACGTCAGCAGCCGGCGGCCTGGACGTGGACGTGGCGGAGAGCGACGTCTACTACTTCGCCCCGCAGAAAAACTTTGCCTCCGACGGTGGACTCTGGCTTGGCCTGTTCTCCCCCGCCGCGCTTGACCGCGCGGCCCGCATCAAGGCCACCGGCCGCTGGATCCCCGATTTCCTCGACCTGCAGACCGCAATCGACAACTCACGGCTAAACCAGACCTACAACACGCCGTCGCTGTCCACCCTGGTGACCCTGGATGCGCAGGTCCAGTGGCTGAACGCCAACGGCGGCCTGGACTTTGCCTCGGCACGCACTGCCGATTCCGCCGGCCGGATCTACAGCTGGGCCGAATCTTCCGAGTTCGCCACCCCGTTCGTCACCAACCCGGATGAGCGCTCCAACGTCATTGCCACCATCGATTTTGACGAGTCTGTGGACGCAGCCATGGTGGCAAAGGTGCTGCGGGCCAACGGCGTCGTGGACACCGAGCCCTACCGCAAGCTCGGCCGCAACCAGCTGCGCATCGCCACTTTCGTGGCCATCGAACCGGACGACGTTTCCGCACTGCTGGCCAGCATCGACTTCGTGGTGGGCAAGCTGCGCAAGTAGCGGGCTCCAGCAGCAGTCCGCGCTGCGGCTCAGTGGCCCAAAGCAGCGCACCCAGAAGCAAAGAGCGTTAATTACGACGGCGCCGCCCGGGGTTAGTTCCGGGCGGCGCCTTTGTGTAAGTCGTGGGGAAGTGTGCCGTGGGGTGCGGCGTGCCCTAAGGCGTGGCGGCGTCGTCTTCTGCGGGCTCCGAGGACGGACCAGGGGCAACCTCAGGGGCCTCGACGGCGGGCTCTGAAACGGCAGGCCCTGATACGGCATCCCGGGCGGCGTCATCCGCTTCGCCTTCTGCGGGCACAGCCACCTGCCCGCCAGCTTCCGGTTCCGCTGCCAGGACCTGGTCCTGCTCCGGCTCCGGCTCCTGGTCCTGCTCATCCTCGGGCCGGACTCGTTCAGCCCACGGCACCCATTCCGGGGCAAGGATCGAATCTTCCGACGGCAGCAGGCCGAGCTCGCTGACGGTCACAACCTTCGAGCGGGAGTTGCGGGTCAGCACCGCGTACCACTGCCAGCCCAGGTATCCGGGCAGCCTGGATTCGAACAGGTGCGTCACCAGGCGGTCGCCTTCGCTTTTAGCCCCCAGGTGCCGGCCAATGGTAGGTGCAGGCGTGATGTCCTCCACAGCGGCACGCGCGGTGTCCACCGCGGCAGCGAGGAAGGCATCAGGCTTCCCTGTCCGCCACACCGGGACACCCGCGCGGCGCTTGGACGCCGCCTTGGCCACCGCAGCGGCGGGGCCGGCAGCGGCCGTGCCACCCGCCGTCGTGCCGTCCTGTTCCGGCACAGCTGGGACCGGCTGTTCAGCTTCCGGGTTCATAAGTGCCTAAACGTCCAGCTCGTCGGCAACCTTACGCAGGGCAGCGGCGATGGCCTTGCCCTTGTTGCCTTCCGGGTACTTGCCTGCCGAGAGCGTCCCGGACAGGTTGTCCAGGACAGTCACCAGGTCCTGGACAAGGGGGGCGAGGTCCTTGGCGCTGGGCCGCTTTGCCTTGGCGATGGAAGGTGTCTTGTCCAGCACACGCAGGCCCAGGGCCTGCGCGCCCTTCCGGCCGTCAGCCACACCGAACTCAACCCGGGTGCCGGCCTTAAGCTCTGTTACGCCCTCGGGCAGCGACGATTTGGGCAGGAATACCTCCTGGCCGTCCTCGCCCGCGAGGAAACCAAAGCCCTTGTCCTTGTCATACCACTTGACCTTGCCGGTAGGCACGTAATCAACCTTCTTCGTTCTGCGTCTTCTGACACGGCCGCCCGCCACCGCATCCGCATTGCTGTGCGGGTTTAGGGTATGGCGGCTGCAGGCCGTGTTGGTCTATCCCCCAAGGTTATCCTGCCCACTGCCCTATTCCCGCTTTTACCTGCCTTGCGGAGGCATTCCGGGGCTCCGTGCGGCAGCGTTCACGCCCGGGGCTGCGGGAGCTGTAGCGTTACGTTTATGACTCCCTCGCGTTACCGGCGTGCCCTGATGATCACCGCCGCAGCTGTCGCCGTGCTCTCTTTGGTGGCAGTAGGCACCGTGATGGCTTTGGCCTTCGCCGGGTCAGTGGCCCCCGCCTGGGTCACGTACTCGGCGCTGTACGGCCTGCCGGTCGCGTTCCTCCTGATGCTTTTCCTGGTTCTGGACAGCGTTGCAGGGCGGCGCCGGGCAGGAAAGGCTGACCGGCGGTAACGTTGGACTGATGTCCCTCATTCGCGCGTTGAGCAAGGAGCTGGAGGCACGCAGCGACGATTCACTGCGTGCGCTGTTCGACGCCCGGCCGGACCTCATCTCACCCCCCGTCCCCGACTTCGGCGCCCTCGCGGCGCGGGCCAGTGCCAGGCTCAGCGTGCAGCGTGCTCTGGAACGGCTCAACAGGCCGCAGATGCAGGTCCTCGAAACACTCCACCTGTGCACCAACACGGATACCGGGCACAGCGCCTCCGCGGCCGGACTCCGCAAAATGATTCCGGGATCGTCGGGGGCCGCGGTTGAACGGATCCTGCATTCGCTGCAGGACCTGGCGCTGGTGCACCGCGCTGAACCTCCCCACGGCACCCCGGAGTCCGCGGCAAAACAGCGCCACTACCTCCCGGTGGGCTCCTTGAAGGACGTGGTGGGGATCTATCCCGCCGGGCTGGGCAGGAGCTACACGGAACTGGTCCGGCTCCAGCCCGCCTTCGCGCAGCGCGTGGTGCAGCTTGTCTCCGAGCTGCACCGCAGCGGCGTGGCCATCCATGACGCCACCACTCCCATGGAGGCGGCGCTGGCGCTGCAGCACTGGACCTCCTCCCCTGAGTCCCTCAACAGCATCCTGTCCACGGCGCCGGAGCGGACGACGGCGTTGCTCGCCAGGTTCCGCAACTGGGCCATGGGGGCGGTCCCCCAGGCGCAACGCAAGGCCTCCATCACCACGGAGGGGTCCGACGTCGGGCCTGTGGACTGGCTGCTGGCGCGCGGACTGCTGGTGCCCCTGGACGCCGCGCACGTGGAACTGCCCCACAGCGTAGGGCTCTCACTTCGCGGCGGCGCGATCATCAACGATTTCACCCTCCAGCCCCCTGTCCCCGAGCTCGGCCGGACCTCAGCTGTCCTGCGCAGGAATGCTGCGCTCAGCGCAATATCGGAGACGCTACGGCTGATGGGCGAGCTCCTGCATGCGGTACGGGAGCAACCCCTGGCCACGCTCCGCAGCGGTGGCGTCGGGGTGCGCGAGATGAGGCGTCTGGCCGAGTTGCTGCGGATCGACCAGCAGCAAGCGGGAATTCTGCTGGAACTGGCTGCCCTGGCCGGCCTGATCCGCCTGGACGTTGATTCCTCGTCCTGGATCCAGCCTCCCCAGCTTGAATGGCTGGTCCTGCCGCGCCAGGAACAATGGCTCTGGCTGGTAAATGCCTGGCTGGCCAGCGAGCGCGTGCCGTCCTTGGTGGGCCAGCCCATCAACGGGACGCGCGGCGTGCCGGCGGCGCACCGCTCAGCGTCCGGCAGCACCATCATCGCCTTGTCAGCGGAAGCCCAACGGCCAGACGCTCCCCTGGTCCGCAAACGCATCCTCGAGATTCTGCACGAACTGACCGTGGAGGCCGGCTCCGCAGACGGCACCGCTCCGGTGCTTGATGCCGAAGCCGTCCTCCAGCGTGCGGAATGGGCCCAGCCGCGGATGGCCCGCCGCTTCAGCTCGATGATCCGCGGTGTACTCGCCGAAGCTGAACTCCTGGGCCTCGTGGGGTCCGGAGCCCTCAGCCAACTCGGCAGCGCCCTGGCGGAGGACCAGCCCGAAGCCGCGATTGCCATCCTTGGCGAACACCTGCCGGCAGCTTTGAGCCATGTCCTGCTCCAGGCAGACCTCACAGCCGTCGCCCCGGGGTACCTCGACCCCGGGCTGACCGGAAAACTACTGGTGATGGCAGACGCCGAAGGCCAGGGGCCGGCCACCATCTACCGCTTCTCGGAAGGCTCCATCAAGCGGGCCCTGGACACGGGATACGATGCTGCCGGCATCGTGGAGTTCCTCCGCGAGCACTCCGCCACCGCTGTGCCCCAGCCCCTCCAATACCTCGTGGAGGACACAGCCCTGCGGCACGGAAGGCTGCGGGTGGGACCGGCGGCGAGCTTCGTCCACAGCGACGACGAGGACGCCCTGCTGGAGCTTCTGTCCGGGCCGAAGGCAGCCCACCTGAAGCTGGAGAAGATCGCCCCAACTGTCCTGGTGTCCGCCGCGCCGCCGCGGGAAACCGCACAGGTCCTCCGCAACCTGGGCCTCTCCCCCTCCGTGGACGGCGCGGATGAGCCCGTGGTCCGGCTGCGCGGAAGCCAGGCCGCCCAGGACACCCACCGCCCGGTGTACACCGCACCGCGGACGGCGCCCGGGACGGAGGAGGTGGAAGCCCAGCTGGCGGTCCTGCGGCAGGGGGGCTCCGCCGTCGGACACCGCGGTGTTTCCGGAGACCACGCCGGCGAAACGGGGACCCAGCTGGGGCTTGAAGCCCTGCAGCGCGCCATCAGGCTCAAGCAGCGGATCAGCATGAACGTGGTGGACGGCCTGGGGAATGCCAACCTGGAAACGGTTGTTCCGCTCTCTGTAAGCGGCGGACGCGTCCGGGTGTTTGATCCCGCCAGGGAAACCGAACGCGTGCTGTCCATCCACCGCATCATCGACATTGAGGCTGCAGAGGAAACTGCGCCAGTGAAGGACTTCCCGGCGTGAACGACGGACCGTTGATCGTCCAAAGCGACAAGACCATTTTGCTTGAAGTGGACCATGAGCTGGCAACCGAAGCCCGCCATGCCATCGCACCTTTCGCGGAGCTCGAACGGGCACCGGAGCACATGCACAGTTACCGGCTGACGCCCCTGGGGCTCTGGAACGCCCGCGCGGCGGGACTGGATGCGGAGAAGGTCCTGGATACGTTGCTGAAGTACTCGCGCTTCCCCGTGCCGCATTCGCTGCTGATCGACGTCGAAGAAACCATGTCCCGCTACGGCCGGCTGCGCCTGGAGAAGGATCCCCAGCACGGGCTGGTCATGCGGACCGACGACTACCCGGTACTGGAGGAAGTAATCCGGGCCAAAAAAATCCAGCCCCTGCTCGGGCCAAGGATTGACGGCGAAACAGTGGTGGTGCACGCCTCCCAGCGGGGACAGCTCAAACAGCTGCTGCTGAAGATCGGGTGGCCGGCGGAAGACCTGGCGGGCTACGTGGACGGCACTCCGCACCTGATCGCGCTCAACGAGGACGGCTGGAAGCTGAGGCCCTACCAGCAGATGGCAAGCGACAACTTCTGGTCCGGCGGCAGCGGCGTAGTGGTGCTGCCCTGCGGCGCCGGGAAGACGCTCGTGGGGGCCGCCGCCATGGCAACCGGGTCCACCACCACCCTGATCCTGGTGACCAACACCGTGGCCGCGCGCCAGTGGAAGGACGAACTGCTGAAGCGCACGTCCCTTACCGAGGACGAGATCGGCGAGTACTCCGGGGCGGTCAAGGAAGTCCGCCCGGTGACCATCGCCACGTACCAGGTCCTCACCATGAAGCGCGGGGGCCTCTACCCCCACCTGGAGCTGGTGGACGGGCACGACTGGGGTTTGATCATCTACGACGAGGTGCATCTCCTGCCGGCGCCGATCTTCCGGATGACGGCGGACCTGCAGGCGCGGCGGCGCCTCGGACTGACGGCAACATTGGTGCGGGAGGACGGCCGCGAGGGCGAGGTGTTCAGCCTGATCGGGCCCAAACGGTACGACGCGCCCTGGAAGGACATCGAGTCCCAGGGCTACATCGCGCCCGCTGACTGCGTGGAAGTCCGCGTGGACCTGCCCAAGGACGAACGGGTCGCCTACGCCATGGCCGAGGACGCTGACAAGTACCGGCTCTGCGCCACCTCGGAGTCCAAGACACTTGTGGTGGAGCAGCTGGTCAGCCGGCACGCCGGTGAACAGCTGCTGGTCATCGGCCAGTACATCGACCAGCTGGATGAGCTCGGCGAGCGCCTCGATGCGCCCGTGATCAAGGGCGACACGTCGGTGAAGGTGCGCCAGAAGCTGTTTGACGCCTTCCGTGCCGGGGAGATCCAGACGCTGGTGGTCTCCAAGGTGGCCAACTTTTCCATCGACCTTCCCGAGGCCTCGGTGGCGATCCAGGTGTCGGGCTCATTCGGTTCCCGGCAGGAGGAAGCCCAGCGGCTGGGCAGGCTCCTGCGGCCCAAGAAGGACGGCCGCTCGGCACGCTTTTACTCCCTCGTGGCCCGGGACACCCTGGACCAGGACTTCGCCGCCAAGCGCCAGCGGTTCCTGGCGGAGCAGGGCTACGCGTACCGGATCATGGACGCCAAGGACGTGGAGACGGCTGACTAGCGGTCCAGCGCTGCTGTCGCGCCGTGGTGGGAGAAGGTTGTGCGTGCCTCGGGGGTTTCGTCTGTGGCGGTGGGCGCATGCCGGGGCGGATCATGGAGGTGTCTGTCACGGTTG
>NZ_BRCG01000038.1:0-11974 GCF_023708005.1 Pseudarthrobacter sp. NCCP-2145
GCCGTCGCACGTTTGGGGGGAAGGCGGGGCTACTTTGTGCGCTTGGTGGGTGCGACGACCTTGATGACGGCGGAGTCGTCGGCAGCGGCGAGGCCCTGGGCTTGGCCCAAGAGGTAGAGCTGTTCGGCGGCGGCGGCTACCGGGGCTGCCAGGCCCGCGGCGCGGGTGGCCTTGCCCACGATGCCCATGTCCTTGACGAAGATGTCCAGGCGGGACAGGACCTCGGCGCCTTCCTCGGTGTACGCCTCAAGGATGCGCGGGCCGCGGTTGGAGAGCATGAACGAACCCGCGGCGCCGGCCTCGAGCGCGGCGAGGGTCTTGGCCTGGTCCAGTCCCAGCGCGTCGGCGAGGGCCATGGCTTCTGCGGCCGCGGCGATGTGGACGCCGCAGAGCAGCTGGTTGACGGTTTTGAGGGCCTGTCCGTCGCCGGGCTTGTCGCCCACCACGGTCAGGGTGGAGGCCAGCAGTTCCAGCGCGGGGGCCGCTTTTGCGCGGGCTTCCGGGGAAGCGCCGACGACGATCAGCAGGTCGCCTTCGCCGGCGCGCTTGGGGCCGCCGGACAGCGGTGCGTCAACAAGCTCGACGCCGTATTCGGCCAGCTTGGCGACCGTTGCGGGGATGGCTTCGGTGCCGACGGTGCTGCCGAGGATGACGACGGCGCCCGGCTCCAGCACCGAGGCCACGCCGCCCTGGCCGAACAGGACGTCGTTGAGCTGCTCGCCGTTGCGGACGGCCAGGAGGACGGCGTCGGCGCCCTTGGCGGCCTCGCGGGCGGTGGCGAAGGTTGCGATGCCGGCCTCTTCGGCGAGCTTCAGGCGGGGTTCGGCGATGTCGAAGCCGTGGACGGTCAGCTGGGACGCCAGGCGGGTGGCCATGGGCAGGCCCATGGCGCCGAGGCCCAGGACCGTGACGGTGTAGTTGCTGGTCATGGTGTTCTCCATTGAATGTGTGCGGGATCTGTAGCGGGTGGGGACTAGAAGGTGCTGCTGAGCTTGCGGGTCACGTCGGCGAGGGACTGGTCATCGCCCACGTTGCCGGCGAAGACGATGTACGGGATGCCCTTGGCGGGGCCATCCACGGGCTCCCAAAGGGAGACGATGCCCGGCAGCATGGGGCCGCGGACAATGGCGTGGCGGATCTCAAGGCCGTGGGCGGCCACGTCCGAGGAGGTGATGCCGCCCTTGGCGATGACGAACCGGGGCGGGAAGGTCTTCAGTGTCCGGTTGACCACGGCGACGACGGCGGCGGAAACCGTGCGGGCGATCCGCAGGCTTTCGGCGGGGTCGTCTGCCTTGATCAGCAGGCGGCTGGTGTGGACGATGACGTCGCCGCCGCGGAGGGCTTCGACGACGGTGTCCACGGTCCGGTCCAGGTGCACTTCGGCGTCACTGGGGGCTCCGAGCAGCTTTTCGACGTCGATCTCCACGATCCGGGCGGCGCTGTGCTGGTCGGTGAGTGCCTTGAGCTGGCGCGTGGTGACTCCCACGTGGGATCCGACGACGATCAGGCCCCCCGCCTCGGAGGGGGTGTTGCCTGCGTAGGCCTCGGCGCCGCTGAGTTCGGTGCGGATCTCCTGGCCGATCCGGGCACGCCCGAACGGGGGGCCCACCCGGTAGAGGAGCTTCTTGCCGCGCCGTTCGGCTTCTTCGAGGCCCAGGGACAGGGCGCGAAGGTCGTTTTCGGTGACGATGTCCGCCACGATGGGGGTGGAACCGGTGGCCGGTTCGATGGCGTCGGCGATGGCATTGGCAGTGGCCTGCGGATCGGTGGAGGCGCGGATGATGTTGAGGTCCAGGACGATCACCGAGCCGGCGCCGAAGCGGCCCTGCGACTTCTCTTCAACGTAGTCGGCCATGACGGAGGTGCTGAACCCGAAGGTGGCGTCCTTGGCGAATTCCGTCTCGGACACGGGGGTGAGTGTGCCGGTCTCCGCTCCTGTGCCGCGCATGTAGTGGACTCCGCCGATGGTGACGCGCCCGGCGTCGGGGAAGGCAGGGACCAGGACCACGCCGTCGGTCTTTTCTCCGCTGACGTCCGCAACCGTTGCGGCAATGACGTCCGGCTCCAGCGGGTAGTGGCCGCGGAGGGTGGAATCGCTGCGGCTGACGAACCCGAGGCGCAGTTCCTGGGGGGACCCTGCGGCTGCGAGGGCGTTGCGGACCACTTCCTCGTTGCGGGCGGCGGCCTCGGCAGGGTCCAGGCTGCGGGTGTTTGTGAGGACATAGACGGCAGGCTTGGACTGGCTGAAGGCCCAGATGAAATCCGCTACTTCCCACTGGGTGAGCACGGGCAAATCCGAAACTGACTGGGTTCCGGTGGGGTCGTCGTCGAGCACTACCAGGACCCGCGGGGTTTCCGCATTGGAGGCGGCCAGGGCGCTGGCCACCAGCTCGGCGGGAATCCGGACCTCGGCCGGGTAGGCGGCCAGAACGTCTGCTTCAAGCGTCACAGTGCACTCCATTGTGTATGAATACGTTGTACGAATCCGGCGCGGCGGATCCCGGTGGAAAGGTAACTGTAAGATGTCTGACATCTTGCATTTCGTTTAGTGTGGCACACGACATACAGACGCGCAAGTAGACTTGTCCGACATATGCAGTGAAGGATCGACGGGGGCACAATGGCGAGGCAATCACTGGTGGGACAGGTGGCGGATGAGCTACTGGACCGCATCATCACCGGTGAGTTCCCGCCCGGCGCCACGGTGCCGGGCGAACACGAACTGAGTGCCAGGCACGAGGTCAGCAGGATGACGGTGCGCGAGGCCATGAAAACACTGCAGGCCCAGCGGATCCTCAGTGTTGAACGCGGCCGCGGCACGTTCGTTAACCCCCTGAACCGCTGGGCGTCGCTTGAGGCGGTGTTGCGTGCTGCGTCGGAGGGAAAGAACGAGGCAGAGACCTCGGTCCAGCTCATCGAGCTCCGGCGGATGCTGGAAACAGGTGCCTGCGAACTGGCTGCCGGGCGGATCCGCGATGAGGATATCCAGGCTCTCTACAGCCACGTGGACAGCATGCGCGCCGCCCACGAGGTCAACGATGTTGCCGCCTTTGTGGAAGCGGACCTGGCATTCCACGACCTGATCCTGCATGCCTCCGAGAACGTGTTTGTGTCCGTCCTGTTCGAACCGCTGCACCAGGTGCTGCAGAAGCGCCGCACCCAGACGTCCGCGGTCCGGGAAATCCAGGAGCACGCAATCGGGCACCACCAGAAAATCGCCGAGGCGCTGGAATCCCGTGACCCTGCGCGGTCCCGGGAGGCCATGGATAACCACATGCAGCAGACGCTGGACGACCTCAAGAACCTGGTGCTCGAGGCGAAGTAGGCCGGCTTTCCCCTGGGATCAGGGCGTCACCGCGCCGGCGGGGCGGTGACGGCCTCCCCGGCACCAGCCACGGAACATCCGGATAAGGCTGGTCAACGTTCTCGGAGTCCTACTAGTCTTCAAGAACGGCCCGCAACCGGGAGCCCCAAGGCGATCACTAGGAGCGAAGTTGTCCAACCACACGTACAGCATTTCTGAAATTGTCGGCACGTCGGACCAGGGTGTGGACGAGGCCGTCCGCAATGGCATCGCGAAGGCCTCACAGACCCTCCGCAACCTGGACTGGTTCGAGGTGAAGGAAATCCGGGGCCACCTTGAAGAGGGCAAGATCGCTGACTGGCAGGTCACCATGAAGATCGGCTTCCGCCTCGAAGAATAACGGCCCGAACCCAAACTGGCCCGCACCTAACGTCGAAAAACCCCGATTCGGGGACGTCGGGTGCGGGCCAGTTTGGGTTTAACTAGTTTGCCGAGACGGTACCGGCTGAGCGCCGGCGCCAGACTGTTGGAACGCCGTCGAACGCTGGGAACACGTGGCCTTCGAAGAAGGACAGGACGGTGTGCGGATCATGGTCCGGACTCCAGAGACCGGACACCGGGCAGTGCGAGCCTGTGGCCGTGGAAGGGGCGCCGGCCGTGGCGCTCCTGCGTTCCTTGAGCAGTGCGATGCGTTTCATCGTTGAGACCATCCTTGGGTGGAGAAAGCGTGTAGCTCCAGCCTAGGAAGCGCGCAGTTCTTCCCCAATGGGCTCGTGGCCAGAATCACCCGCTTCAACTGGCCAAAAGCACAATGTTCCCGGGTCTCTACTCCCGGTTCTCGGCAACCGCCGGAGCGGCGTCGCGGACTGCTGCCTCCGGTCCAGCGGCCCCCAGGCTCCCCAGCAACGCAAGGGCATCGGCCGACGGCGAGCCAGCCTTGGCGGAATACACCCGGAGCGTCTGGTCGGGATCGTCCGGGAAAGCCAGGTTCTCAAAGTTCAGTTCCAGGTCCCCGACGGCGGGATGATGCAGCCGAACGCTCCCCGCCGACCTCGTGGCCACCCGGTGTCCTGCCCACCACTGCCGGAAGTGCTCGCTGTGTACCGCCAGTTCGCCCACCAGCTGGTTGGCCTGGGCGTCGTTGGGATGCCGGCCGACGTCCACCCGCAAGGCGCCTGCCGCCTCTGCCGCAACAGTTTTCCAGTCCCGGAAAAGCTCCCGGGCCCCGGGATCAAGAATGAGCCAGCGGGTCAGGTTCCGTTCCGCTGCTGGAAGAGCGGGAAAGTCAGTGAACAGCAGGAAGGCCATCCGGTTTCCGGCAAGGACATCACTGCGCCGCCCGAGCACCATGGCCGGCACGTCCCCCACCGCTTCCAGGAGCTGGCGGAGTGCCGGGCGGACACCCTGGGCGGCCGCGACGCTAGACCGGGCGGACCCGGCGCAGTTCTCCAGCAGGTCCAGCATGTGCGCGTGCTCGCCGGTATCCAGCCTGAGGGCGCGCGACACTGCATCCAGGACAGTGCGTGAAGGGTGGATGTTCCGCCCCTGCTCAAGGCGGACGTAGTAGTCCGTGCTGACTCCGGCCAGGCGGGCGACTTCCTCGCGGCGCAAGCCGGGAACCCGGCGGGCGCCGGATGCCGGCCCCGCACCAGCATCCTCGGGGCTCAGGCGGGACCGCATGGCTTTGAGGAATTTTCCGAACTCGGCGCTTTGACCCATGCAGACCATTGTGCCCGGCACGGTGGTTCTGTTCTACAACGAAGGTAGGACTGGCAGTCCTAGGAAAAACAGAATCAGGCAGTCCTGCTGACTTACCGGCCAAAAGTGCATAGGCTCAGGAGGGAGCCAGCGGAAAACGCTTTCTTCCTGTCGAGTCCGCGGCACCCCTCTACCGCACCAGCGCATCAAGGAGCCCCCATGTCAGAGCTGACACTGAATAACGGCGTCACTATCCCCCAGCTTGGCCTCGGCGTTTTCCAGGTCCCGCCCGAAGACACGCAGCGGATTGTGGAGGACGCCTTCGAGGCCGGCTACCGCCACATCGACACCGCCGCCGGGTACCGCAACGAGGCCGGAGTGGGCGCGGCGATTGCAGCCACGGGGATTCCGCGCGAGGACATCTTCGTCACCACCAAGCTCCGGAACGGCGAACAGGGCCGGGCGCAGGAAGCCTTCCAGAACAGCCGCAAAGCACTGGGGCTGGACTTCGTTGACCTCTACCTGATCCATTGGCCGGTCCCCTCCCAAGGGCTCTACGTCCAGGCCTGGAAAGAGATGGAGCGGCTGTACGAGAACAAGCAGATCCGCGCCATAGGCGTCTCCAATTTCCTGGCCGAACACCTGGACAACCTGCTGGAGTCCGCGGAGATCGTCCCCGCCGTCAACCAGATCGAGCTCCACCCCAGCTACCAGCAGGCGGCCCTTGCAGCCAAATGCCGCGACCTGGCCATCGGCGTCGAGGCCTACAGCCCTCTCGGCCAGGGCGGCGACCTCAACGGAAACGCCGTCACGTCCATCGCCGAGGCACACAACGCCACCACGGCCCAGGTGGTGCTCGCCTGGCACCTGGCAACAGGCAACATCGTGATCCCCAAGTCCGTGGACCCGGGACGCATGCGGGAGAACTTCGCCGCATCCTCCCTGAAGCTCACGGAGGACGAACTTTCCGCCATCACCGCCCTGGAGTCCGGCGCCCGGATCGGGTCAGACCCCGCCGTCGCCGCCTTCACCCAGCTGTAGACCAGCGCCCCGGACCCGTCCCCCGAAAGGACAACCCATGCAGTACACCCACCTGGGCCGCTCCGGCCTCACAGTCTCCCGCCTCTGCCTCGGCACCATGAACTTCGGCCCGCAGACGGAAGAAGCGGATGCCCACTCCATCATGGATTCGGCACATGAACAGGGCATCAACTTCTTCGACACCGCCAACGTCTACGGCGGCGCCGGCCACCGCGGCTGGACGGAAGAGATCATTGGCCGCTGGTTCGCGAAGGGCGGCGAGCGCCGGGAACACACGGTGCTGGCCACCAAGCTGTACGGCACCATGACGGACCGCCCCAACGAATCCAAGCTCTCCGCCCTGAACATCCGCCGGGCCCTGGACGCCAGCCTGAAGCGCCTGCAGACCGACTACATCGACGTCTACCAGTTCCACCACATCGACCGAGACACCCCGTGGGACGAAATCTGGCAGGCCATCGAGGTCGCCGTCCAGCAGGGCAAGATCCTGTACTCCGGCAGCAGCAACTTCGCCGGCTGGCACATCTCCCAGGCGCAGGAGGCGGCCCGCCGCCGCAACTACACCGGCCTGGTCAGCGAGCAGTCCATCTACAACCTCTTCATGCGCCAGGTGGAGCTGGAGGTCATTCCGGCCGCACAGCAGTACGGGCTGGGCCTCATCCCCTGGTCCCCTTTGCAGGGCGGGCTTCTGGGCGGGGTACTGAAGAAGGAGCGCGACGGCGTCCGGCGCACCGAGGGCCGTGCGGCGGAGACCCTCAAGAAGCACCAGGACCAGATCCGCCAGTACGAGGACTTCGCGGATGAGCTCGGCCACGAGCCCGGCGACGTTGCCCTTGCCTGGCTCCTGCACCAGCCTGCCGTCACGGCCCCCATCGTGGGACCGCGGACCCAGGAACAGCTCGACGCTGCCGTGCGCGCCCTCGACGTCACCCTGGACGCCGACGCCCTCAAGCGGCTGGATGACATCTTCCCGGGGCACCGCACGGCGCCGGAAGACTACGCGTGGTGAACCCACTCACCCCTGACGCCGACGCTGTGGCGCCGAGAAGCATCCTTTTCATCGGCGGCACAGGAGTCATCAGCGCGGCGGCGGCAGAACGGGCCGTCGCACTGGGACACCGGCTCACCATCCTCAACCGGGGCCGGTCCACAAGGCCGGTCCCGGATGGGGCGGAAATTCTCACGGCCGATGTCAGGGACGCGTCCGCGGTCCGTGCGGTGCTCGCCGGGCGCGAGTTCGACGCCGTCGCTGATTTTATTACCTTCACGGCAGACCAGGCGCAGGCCAGCCTGGATCTATTCGCCGGCCGCACCGGGCAATACGTGTTCATCAGCTCCGCGTCCGCCTACCAGAAGCCGCCCACCAGGCTGCCGATCCTTGAGTCCACGCCGCTGAAGAATCCGTTCTGGCAGTACTCACGGGACAAGATTGCCTGCGAGGAACTGTTCTACAAGGCATATCGCGAGCAGGACTTCCCGCTGACCGTGGTCCGCCCTTCGCACACCTATGACCGCACCAAGATCGCCATGGTGGGCGGCTGGACTGATATCTACCGGATGCGCTCGGGGCTGCCGGTCATGGTGCACGGCGACGGGACATCCCTGTGGACCCTGACCCACAGCCAGGACTTTGCCAAGGCCTTCGTGGGGCTGCTGGGCCGGCCGCAGGCGGTGGGCGAAAGCTACACCATCACCTCGGATGAGTACCTGCCGTGGAACCAGATCTACCAGCTGTTCGCGCGGGCCGCGGGCGTTCCGGAGCCGGAGCTGGTCCATGTGTCTTCGGAAACCATCGCTGCTCACAGCGCCGAACTCGGCGCTAACCTCCTGGGCGACCGCTCACACTCCGTGGTCTTCGACAACACCAAGATCAAGTCCCTGGTCCCCGGCTACCACGCCACCATCCCGTTCGCCGACGGCGCCCGCCAAATCGTTCAGTGGTTTGACGCGAACCCCCGGCTGCAGACTGTGGACCAGGACTACATGGCCCTCAGCGACCGGCTCATCGCCTGGGTGCGCAGTGGCGCCTGAGGCCGTACCGTCCTGCCGGCGTGTCCCTCCAGTACAACGCCGACAATATTCTTAGGGCGTCCAAGGGCTGGGACATGCAAATCCGGGAGAGACTGTTCCAATGACACGTGCACCGCTGATCACACTCAATGATGGCCACTCCATCCCGCAGGTGGGCCTTGGCACCTGGCCGCTGGATGATGACCAGGCGGCCACCGCCGTCGTACAAGCCCTTGAAGCCGGATACCGGCACATCGACACGGCCGTGAAGTATGGCAATGAGCAGGGCGTGGGCAACGGCATCCGGGCCAGCGGCGTTGACCGCGATGAGCTCTTCATCACCACCAAGCTGGACGGCCAGTTCCAGGGCAACGACAGGGCGGTGGAAGGACTGGAGGGATCGCTGGAGCGGCTGGGGCTGGAGTACGTGGACCTGCTGCTGATCCACTGGCCCCTGCCGGCGCGGGACGAGTACATCTCCACCTGGAGGACCTTTGAACGCCTCCAATCGGAGGGGAAAGTGCGCTCCATCGGGGTCTCCAACTTCAAGCCCTCCCACCTGGAGCGGCTGATGGCTGAAACGGACATTGTTCCCGCCCTCAACCAGATCCAACTGTCCCCGGCAATAACGCGCGCTGCCGAGCGGGAATTCCATGAAAAGCACGGCATCGTCACGGAGTCCTACAGCCCGCTGGGCGGCTCCGGGGCGGGCCTGCTCGGCGCGCCCATCCTCTCCCAGCTCGGCGAAAAGCACGGTAAAACGCCCGGCCAACTGGTCCTTCGGTGGCACGTTCAGCACGGAATTGTAACGATTCCGAAAACAGCCAATCCGGAGCGTATGAGGGAAAACCTGGATATCTTCGATTTCGCCCTGGATCCGCAGGATCTAGCGGAATTGGCTATCCTCGACGAAGGGCCCGGCGCGGGCAACGATTCCGACGTTACGGGGCACTAAACAGCCCTGAAATGGGCTTTTCTTCAATCCGGGGTTGGCAAATAGATAGTAAGCATGATTACTATTGAGGCAGAAGGATGAAGTGCCCCCGGGATCCGGAGGCCTCCTTTACTTAGGAAGAGGAACAAAAAATGGGATTCATTGCATTTCTAATTCTCGGCCTTATTGCTGGCGCGATCGCTAAGGCGATCCTCCCGGGCCGTCAGGGCGGCGGCTGGATCATCACCCTGGTCCTGGGCGTCGTTGGAGCACTCCTCGGCGGCTGGATCGGCGGAATGATCTTCGGCAGCGGACTGCAGGAGTTCTTCTCGCTGCAGACCTGGCTGCTGGCCATCGGCGGCGCACTTATCGTGCTGCTGGTATACGGCATGATCACCAAGCGTGGCGCACGCAGCTAACTGCCGCGCCAGCCAGGAAAGCCGGCTTGGGGACAACATCCCCAGGCCGGCTTTTCCATCTCCCGGTCTCTCTGGCCGGAACTGAATCTCTTCAGGGAGCAGGATTTCATTATGAAAAACAAACTTCTTTTGGGCGTAGGAATCGCCGCCGGATATGTGCTTGGATCGCGGTCGGGCCGGGCAGCGTACGACAAGCTCAAGGCCAGGGCCGCCGGCATCTGGGACAGCAAGCCCGTGCAGGACAAGGTTGCCGTGGCGACGGAGACCATCAAGGAAAAAGCCCCCGAAGTTGCGGACCAGTTGAGTGAGGCCGCCCGCCGGGCAGGCACGGTCATCGGCTCGGCAATGCATCGCGAGGGCGCCTCGGGTGAGAAGAAGTCGCCAACGTCCGACGACGCCGCGACGACCCGCGCTAACGGCACCAGCGCTGCCGGTACTTCGGGCGGCTTCGGCACTGCTGGAACTACGGGCATTCGTAGTGCCGGCACCCCGGGCGGCGACGACCTTGGCGAAGGCCACATCCCCGCGCACAGTACGCACCCGGAAACCCACAACCTCGGCACCTCGGACGAAACTGATTCGAAGTCCTGACAGGCGGCTCTGACGGTATACGGCAGAGCGGTTTCCGCTTGACAACGTAATTACCGCTTGCCTGTGCTACAACTGAATGGCTTTGCTGGCCGTCGCGATCCTTGGGGGACGCGGCGGCCAGCGGCGTCTTAACCACTGGAGCGGGTTTCCACCCCAGCAGCGAATTGCCAAACGGCTCCGCGGCTATGTGGATATCCTGCCCATACTGGTATCGGTTTCCCGGGTTATCCACACAGCCGCTTTAGCCGACCCTTTTGCCAGTGGCCTTTGGCAGAGTTATCCCATGAAGGTGATGGCGAACCAGCTTGCGGAGTCCGGCGGTTTTACCCCCGGACTCCGCAATGCATGTTTCCTCCTTCCACCTCCGCCAGGCACCCGGCCTGTGATCCCAGGCCACCTCACTGCAGTAGCTGTCGAATGTACTCCGGCCCCTGCTGACGGGCCCGGTTCGCCCCCCGCACCTGCTACTGACGGCGCCTCCGGACGTGTTGAAGAAGCAGCTGGACAGCCGCAGGCCGGGTTGTCAGGAATCGGAGACCTGCTTAATGCTGCGGCGCTTACTGCCCCGGATACCCTTGCGGCGGCAGGCTACGTCCAGGCCGCCGACTTCGCCGGCCAGGTTGAGGACCTCGCCCGGAGTATTGAATGCCTGCAGCTACTCGCTGCCGGCGCTGTTGACCGGACCCGAAGCGAAGCAGTCATCGCAGCGGCAGCCGCCCGGTCCACGCGGTCCCGGGGCTGGGTCACCGGGTGGGAAAGCGGCGTCGAAACACTCAACGAGACAGACGCCGACTGGCCGGGCAAAACCACAACGGGCGGCACGGACCACAGTTACCTGCAACGCAGCGACCCGATGCCCACTGAACCGGCACCCAGCGCAGCCACTGTTGCCGGTGGCGTGGTTACTCCCGTGGCGGGAACAGGGATGTGGGGCGCAGTGCCGGTTGTGACTTCGCCGGCCGACGACGGGTGCAGGAACACCGCGGAGTTCCTCCGTTTGAGGCTCCGAATCCCCCTGCGCGAGGCCCGCCGCCGCCTCGCACTCGCTGACCAGGCCCTGCCCGGGACCAGCCTCACGGGCGAGCCCCTCCCGCCGGCCCGGCCACATCTCGCAAGCGCCCTTGCCCCTGCACCCAACCCATCCACGGCCGGGTCAGCCGATGGAGCCACGACTTTCGAAGAAACAGCTGCGGACACGGGCAAAGAGACGGATGGGGGTACGGACGAGGGTACGGATCGGGTCTCACCGGAGCGGGCTTCTGCGCCAGTGGTGTCCTCTTACGCCGGGACAATCATCACCGCTGCGCTGGACCGCATCCGGCACCACACCACTCCGGATGTACTGGACCGGATTGAACACGACCTCACCGACGCCGCGGCCACCGCCGACCCAGACTTCGTGGCCCGCCTGGCGCAGCGCTGGGCCGAGACCATCGACGCCGACGGCACCGAACCCAGCGAAGAAGCCCTCCGCCACACCCAGGGAGCGTTCATCCGCAAACCCCGCCATGGCCTGCACCGACTCGAGATTTTCGCCACCACAGACCAGTACGAACACCTCCTCACTGCCATGAACGCCGCCACGAACCCCCGCACCACCGTCTCCACCGAGACCGGGACGGGGGCAGAGGCAGAGGCAGGAGCAGGGTCAGCGGCAGGCATCGAAACTGAGGCAGGCAGCGGGACACGCACCGAGCCCCAAACCGACACAGGCAGCGGCGCCGCAATGAACAGAGTCATGGCCGCCGCAACCGGAGACGGAAGTGCGACCGTGCAGGACACTGTCTGGAACGACGCGCCCCAGGATGCGGGTCCGGACCTTGAACGTCGCACCCGCCCCCAAAAACAACTCGACGGCATCATCGGCGCCGTCAAAGCAGGACTCTCCACCAACTCCCTGCCTGCCGCCGGCGGCAACCGTCCACAGATCATCGCCACCATCAACTACCAGGACCTCTTCCCCCACCGCCCCACCAC
>NZ_BRCG01000039.1:0-10194 GCF_023708005.1 Pseudarthrobacter sp. NCCP-2145
CAACCGTGACAGACACCTCCATGATCCGCCCCGGCATGCGCCCACCGCCACAGACGAAACCCCCGAGGCACGCACAACCTTCTCCCACCACGGCGCGACAGCAGCGCTGGACCGCTAGTCATTTACGCCCAAAGAGTGTTCCGGATTACGCCCCACGTGCTGGTTGAACACGTGCCGGCGCACCCAGGCGTGCATGGCGATGGCCGCGGCGGAGGCAGCGTTGATGGACCGGGTGGAGCCGAACTGCTCGATGGACAGGGTGGCTTCGGCGGCCTCGTGGACTTCCGGCGTCAGCCCGGGTCCTTCCTGGCCGAACACCAGGACGCAGTCCCGGGGCAGTTCGTAGGTCTCGAGCGGAACCGAATCGGGGAAAATGTCGATCCCGATGATCGCCAGCCCTTCCCCATGCGCCCAGGCCACAAAGTCCTCCACCGTGGGGTGGTGGCGGACGTGCTGGTAGCGGTCGGTGACCATGGCGCCCCGCCGGTTCCACCGCCGTCGTCCGATGATGTGCACTTCCTTCGCGAGGAACGCGTTGGCGGTGCGCACCACCGTGCCGATGTTCAGGTCGTGCTGCCAGTTCTCGATGGCGACGTGGAAGTTGTGGCGCCGCGAGTCCAGTTCCGCCACGATCGCCTCGTGCTTCCAGTACCGGTACTTGTCCAGCACGTTGCGGCGGTCGCCGTCGGCAAGGAGATCGGGATCCCAGTGGTCCCCTTCCGGCACTTCACCCTCCCAAGGCCCGACGCCGACCTCCGCCTTTTCAGCGTGCGTCTCCGCGGGCCCGGGCTCCGCGGGAGTCTCCCCGGGTTCTGGCTGCGGTTCGGATGTCATGCCGGGCGTTTGGTTCACCCCTCAACACTAGACTGGACTCTTCGGGCAATCATTACGGCGTTTCATCACAGGCGGAGGTAGGCATGGCAGTCGAGGACAAGGTCAAGGGATCACCGGCGGTATACCGCAGCGGCCAGGAGATCGAGTGCTGGCTCACGGACATGGACGGTGTCCTGGTCCACGAGAACCAGGCAGTTCCCGGCGCCGCCGAGCTCATCCAGCGCTGGGTGGACACGTCCAAGCGCTTCCTGGTGCTCACCAACAACTCCATTTTCACCCCCCGCGACCTGGCCGCCAGGCTGCGCGCGTCCGGGCTGGAGGTCCCGGAAGAGAACATCTGGACCTCGGCCCTGGCCACCGCCCAGTTCCTGAAGAACCAGGTGGAAGGTTCCGGATCAGGAAACCGCGCCTACACCATCGGTGAGGCAGGACTTACGACGGCGCTGCACGAGGCAGGCTTCATCCTCACCGACCAGGACCCGGACTTCGTCGTGCTCGGCGAAACCCGCACCTATTCCTTTGAGGCAATCACCATGGCCATCCGCCTCATCCTGGCCGGGGCCCGCTTCATTGCCACCAACCCGGACGCCACCGGGCCGTCCAAGGACGGCCCCATGCCGGCCACCGGAGCCATCGCGGCGCTGATCACCAAGGCAACCGGACGCGAGCCTTACATTGTGGGAAAGCCCAACCCGATGATGTTCCGCTCGGCCATGAACCAGATCGATGCCCACTCTGAGACCACGGCGATGATCGGGGACCGGATGGACACGGACATCATCGCGGGCATGGAAGCCGGCCTGCACACCGTCCTGGTCCTGACCGGCATCACCCAGCGCGACGACATCGGTTCATACCCGTTCCGGCCCAACCAGGTCCTGAACTCCGTGGCCGACCTGAAGAACCAGATCTAGCAGGGGCGCTAGAAGACTGTCACCCGGGATCCGCCGCGGGGCAGCGGGAAGTGCTCGTCCAGCAGCTGTTCAAGGACCGGCCGGTACACGTTGGGGTTCCATCCGGGGCTTGCGTGGGCCGGCCTGGCGCCTTCGGTATGAAGGCTGCTCGAGACCATGTTCGCCTTGAACGCCACGGCCCAGGCCTCCACCGCTGTCTGGTAGCGGACTGTGCGGTCCCGGGGGTTGCCGATGTACGCCATCTTGGCACTGCCCAGCTTGCCGGCGAACCTGCTGCCGTCGAAGTGGTAGATGTAGGCCGATTCGGACTGGATCAGCAGGCTTGAGGGGGCAATCGGGGACAGCTGTTCGAGGGTCTGGTCCAGGATCTGCCGCCAGCTCCGCTCGTCCTTGTGGATGACCCGCTCCCCAAGCTCATACCCTCCACGAAGGGTCGACGGGAACCGGAAGCCCCGCTCGTACAGGAACACCACGCCGTCGAACCAGCTCTGGTCCAGGACATCGTGCTTGCTGTAGGGACTTGAGTCCAGCACGATGAACTGAACCTCCACACCGTGGATTTCCAGGAGCCGTGCAGCAACCTGGGTGGCCACCATCCCGCCGAAACTGTGGCCGTAGAAGAACAGCTTCGTGAGTTTCCGCGCCCGGACATGCTCGATGACGGCAATGACGATGTCGTCAATATCCAGGCCCTGGTTGGAGTAACCCACCGCAGCCAGCTGTGCCCGCTTGTTCAGGGCCCCGCGGAGCGAGTTGAGGATCCACTGCGATTCCTCCCAGCTGGTCTTGTATCCGGGGAACAGGAACCAGCTGGCGTCCGGGTAGTAGGTGTCGGCGAAGTCGTCAGCAACAGTGAGGATCCGGTCTGTGCGGCGCTGTGCCTGCACCTGCCGGGTCAGCAGCATGTCTGCCGCGAGCAGTCCGGCAGCACCCGTGCCCGCCAGGAATCCCCGCCGTGAGAACTGTTTGAGGGCAGCACCTTCTGCCAGCAGCCTGGCCCCAGGGATCCCGGGCCGGCCCTGCGGACTTACCTCCCCCTCATACGGCACGCCTCTACCGTAGGCATACCCGAAGACGCTGCCGCAAGAATCCGGGTGTAACCATTGAGTGACGCCCGGTCAGCCGGCACCCCTCAACTGGCCGCCTGGCCCTCCGAGGCAGTCAGGGGAACCGAGTCCTCCTGCCGGCGCCGCCGGAACTCCAGGCCGATGTCGTTGTACCGGCCCAGCAGGTCCGGCCCGGCAAAGGCTCCGGGAGTGTCCAACAGGGCGAAAATCCAGTCGCTGGCAGTCAGCAGTTCCGCATCCGAGTACTCCTCCAGCGGCCGGCCGCACAACTCTTCCAGGCGGCCGGTGGGCACCAGTGGATACCCGTCGGCGAAGTCCTCTCCGTCCTCCGTTATGTCGGTGAGGATGTCGATGAGTGCCAGCGGCTGCTGCGGGTCCGGCTGGGCGGCCCATTCTTCCGGGCCCGGGGAAAAAGCCAATGAAACCCCGCTGCCGTATATCCCCGGCAGCGTATCGCTATCGATGGCGTTCAGGTCGCTCCGGAGGCCGGCAAGGGCGGAGGACTCCACCTTCTCGGCCGCGGAGAGGTCAACGCGGACGTGGGAGCGGATTCCCATCCGGCGGACGCGACGGATGATGTGCACGAGTTCAGGGCGGGAGCTTTGGTTCAGGCTGCCCCTGATATCGATACGGACGACGTCGGCGGGGACATCAAGGTTAACGAATGCATTTAATGCGCGGTCCATAGGTACTCCAAAAGAGGGTGTCTATGGCCGACGGCTCAACCTCGGTAAGCGTAACCCCCCGCAGAAGCCCGGCACAACCCGTCAGTAACAAGGAAGTGGGCTGGTTGCCGGCTATGCGCTTTGGTCGGCCTGCCGCTTTCCGGGCTCCTGGAAGTGGGTGCGGCTTCCAACGCCTCCCACCGAGTCAACCAGGGACTTGGCAATGTCCCTGAGTTTGGTGTTGGTGTTGCTGGAGGCTTCGGTGAGGATGGCCACTGCGGCTTCCTGGCTGCACCTGTTCTGGGCCATCACGATGCCAATGGCGAGGTCGATGATGGTCCGGGACTCCAGGGTGGCGCGGAGGTTGGCGGCGCTGTCGGCGTGAAGGGAGAACCGCACAGCCAGGCGGAGCGCCTGGGAGATCTCGCGGGTGAACTCGCGCGCCCTCTTAACGGCACGTTCATCGAATTTGTGCGGGGCGTCCGAGTACAGGTTGAGCGCCGCCTTCGCCTCCCCGTGGAGGTTGAAAGGGAGGGACAGCACGGAGCGCAGCCCGTGGGAGGCAACGGCTGCAGCGTAGTCGGGGCCCCAGCGGTTCTCTTCAAACAGGTCCGGAACGTTGACTTCGCGTTCCTCCTTGGCCGCCGTGAGGCAGGGGCCCTGAGCGAGGGAGTACTGGATCTCATCCACTTCCCTGGCCGAATCGCTGCTCCAGCCGATGGTGGCGGCCTTCCGGTCGCGAAGGAGCGTGATGCCGCACAGTGCGTCGTCGCCGTCGCCGGCCATCTGGTGGGCGGAAAAACGCGCCAGTTCGTTGAGGAAGTCTTCGAAGTCGGCACTTTCCAAAATGAGGTTCTGGACCTGGTCGGTGGTGCTCAGGGGCTGTTCAGGGGGGAGCATGGTGCACGTTCTCCGTACGGGAAGAGGGGTTATCGCAAATGATAGAACAGCCCCGCGTTGCGGTCCAACGGGCCGGCGGCCGCCGCAGCCGGCCCGTCGGACCTAAGCACCGTGGTGACGAACGCGGCTCAGGACAGGCCGAGCTCGTCCTTGCCGAACGCGAACAGGTAGGGCACGCCGGCCTCGGCCTCGATCTTTTCCTTGGCTCCGGTGTCCCGGTCCACAATGACGGCCACGGCCACCACGTTGCCTCCGGCCTTCCGGACGCCTTCCACCGCCGTCAGCGCGGAGCCGCCTGTGGTGGACGTGTCCTCCAGCACCAGGACGTTGCGGCCCTCCACGGACGGGCCCTCCACCTGGCGGCCCATGCCGTAGGACTTCTGGGCCTTGCGGACCACAAACGCATCGACAGTCCGCCCGGCGTCCACGGCGGCATGCATCACCGCGGTACCAACCGGGTCCGCGCCCATGGTGAGCCCGCCGGCGCACTCAAAGTCGATGCCGGCGTCGTCCGCCAGGGCAAGCATCACCCGGCCCACCAGCCTGGAGGCCTCGTGGTGCAGCGTGATCCGGCGGAGGTCGATGTAGTAGTCCGCCTCGGCTCCGCTGGACAGGATTACCTTGCCGCGGACCACGGCGAGTTCCTTGATCAGTTCCAGCAGTCGGGCGCGGGCGGCTGCAGTATCCACTGCAGTGTCACTGGGGGAAGTCATGGTCTCCAGTTTAGTGCGGGCAAGCCGGTGTGGATGCTTGAGGCCCGTCGCCGCTGCTGGCTAGTCTGGACCATATGCGCGAACTCCAGGCAAAGATCATTGAGGAAATGGGCGTCCAGCCCCGGATCGACCCCGCCGGGGAGGTGCGCAAACGCGTCACATTCCTGAAGGACTACCTTAAGGCCACCTCCACCAGGGGCTTCGTCCTGGGCATTTCCGGCGGACTTGACTCATCCTTGGCCGGGAAGCTGGCCCAGCTGGCGGTGGAAGAGCTCGAGGCCGAAGGGGTGGAGGCAAACTTCGTGGCGGTACGGCTGCCATATGGCGTCCAGCACGACGAGGAGGATGCCCAGGCCGCCCTGGATTTCATCCAGCCCAAGACCCAGTGGACGTTCAACATCTCGGCTGCCGTGGACGGGTTCGAGGATGAGTTCGAGAAGACCGTGGGCTCGGAAATCTCCGACTTCCACAAGGGGAACACCAAGGCACGCACCCGCATGATCGCCCAGTATGCCCTGGCGGGAGAGCATAACTACCTGGTCATCGGCACGGACCACGGCGCAGAGTCCGTGACAGGCTTCTTCACCAAGTACGGCGACGGCGGCGCGGACATCCTTCCCCTGTTCGGCCTTAACAAGCGGCAGAACCGTGCCCTGCTGGCCGAGCTCGGCGCCCCCGCCCGGGTCTGGGAAAAGGTGCCCACGGCGGACCTGCTGGACGACAGGCCGGGCCGCACCGACGAGGACGAACTCGGCCTGAGCTACGACCAGATCGACGACTACCTCGAAGGCCGGGACGTGCCTGAATCCGCGGCTGCGTCCATCGAGGAAAAGTACCTGCGCACGCGGCACAAGCGCACTGTTCCGGTCACCATCTTTGATACCTGGTGGAAGCACCAGGGTTCCACGGAGCCCCGCGCCGGGCTGTAGGGTTCAGCGGGCCGGGCGCCGCTTCTCCCCCGCTCCGCCCAGCTGCTGGGTGATGCGGTGCGCCTCGGCCATCAGGAGGCTGCCCAGTTCCGCCTGCCGCTCGGGCTTGAAGCGCGGCTCGATGCCTGTCAGCGAGAGCGCCCAGGCGGGCCTGCCGGAGGTATCGAACACCGCTGCGCCCATTCCCCAGCTCCCTTCCAGGACGAGGCCCGGATTAACCGAGTAGCCCGCCAGCCGGGCCTGGGCAAGGTTGGCCCGGACCCGCTCCACAGTGTGGGAGACGGCGAAGGAACCGGCATGCTCCGCCCAGCGGGCGAGCAGCTCTTCCTGCTCGGCTTCCGGTAGGAAGGCCATGATCGCCGCGCCCGCCGAGGCAATGCCGAGCGGGAAGCGCACCCCCTCGTGCAGGACGAAGGACCGCACCGGGAAACTGCCCTCCTCCCGCAGCAGGCACACGGTTTCGGAGCCGCGGCGGATGGAAAAGAAGGCGCTCTCGCCGGTGGCTTCGGCAAGCCGGCGGAGGCTGGGCCGGGCGATGTCCTCGAGGGGAAACCGCGCTGATGCCACCGATCCCATCAAAAGGATCTCCGGACCCAGCACCCAGTTGCCGGAGACGGCGTCGTGGTCCAGGAGCCCCTCCGAGGCTAGCGAGGAGAGGAGGCGGTGCACGGTGGGCCGGGTGAGGCCGGATTCCTTGACCAGGCCGGCGAGCGCCATGCCTTCCGCGCCCCGGCCCACGAGCCGTAACAACGCTGCAATCCGGCTCACCACCTGGGCTCCCTGCACTGGCATAGAGTTCATTTTTCCCCTTTAATGTCCACAATATGGATGGGCCCTATCGTACCGTCCACAGTGTGAAAGGGCCCCTATTTGGGTCATTTGATGCGTCTTGACACCCCGTTCAATCCCTCATAGTGTCCACTTCCAGACTCCTTGTCCACAAAGTGGATAAGGCCGGATGCTCGATGAGGAGAGTCATGACAAAGCTTCAGTCCACTGCCGCTACTGCCTTGGAGGACGTCCTGCGGGACGGCATGACACTCGCTGTGGGCGGGTTCGGCCTCAGCGGGATCCCCGCGGATCTGATAGAGGCCGTCCGGGACTCCGGAGCGAAGGACCTGACGGTGGTCTCGAACAACATGGGCGTGGACGGCAAAGGCCTGGGCATCCTCATCGATGCGGGCCAGGTGCGCAAGGTCATCGCCAGCTATGTTGGGGAGAACAAACTGTTTGCCGAACAGTACCTGGCCGGCCGGCTGGAGGTGGAGTTCACCCCGCAGGGCACCCTGGCAGAACGGCTCCGCGCCGGCGGAGCCGGCATCCCCGCTTTCTACACCAGGACCGGAGTGGGCACCCTCGTTGCCGAAGGCAAGCCGCACGAGGTGTTCGACGGCGAAACGTACGTCCGCGAGCGCGCCATCCGCGCCGACGTCGCGCTTGTCCATGCGCACACCGCAGACACGGACGGAAACCTTATCTACCGCTACACCGCCCGGAACTTCAATCCCGTCGTTGCCACCGCCGGTCTCCTGACCATCGCCGAAGCCGAAGTGATTGTGGAACCGGGCAACCTGGATCCCAACCACATCGTCACCCCCGGCGTGTATGTGCAGCGACTGGTGCAGGCCCGGGACCGGGTCAAGGACATTGAGCAGCGTACGGTGCGTCCGGCTTCACGCCGTACAGCGGCTGAAGCCGTGCCGGCCTGACCCTCCCCCTACTTACCGACAAAGGAGAACCCCATGGCCTGGACCAGGGATGAAATGGCCGCGATTGCGGCCGAGGAACTGAACGACGGCGACTACGTGAACCTGGGCATCGGCATCCCAACGCTGGTGGCCAACAACCTGCCGGACGGCGTCCGCGTGGTCCTGCAAAGCGAGAACGGGCTGCTGGGTATGGGCCCCTTCCCTTACGAGGGCGAGGAGGACGCGGACCTGATCAACGCCGGCAAGCAGACGGTCACCGTACTCCCGGGCGGCAGCATCTTCGACTCCGCCACCTCGTTCGGCATGATCCGCGGCGGCCACGTGAAGGTTGCCATCCTGGGCGCCATGCAGGTGTCCGGAGCGGGCGACCTGGCCAACTGGACCATCCCCGGCAAGATGGTCAAGGGCATGGGCGGGGCCATGGACCTGGTGGCCGGAACCCCGCGCGTGGTGGTCCTTACCGAGCACAATGCCAAGGACGGCACGGCCAAGATCGTGACGGAGTGCACCCTGCCGCTCACCGGGCTGAACTGCGTGGACCGGATCATCAGCGACCTCGCGGTGTTTGACCTGGTCAAGGACGACGACGGCAGGCGGCAACTCACCCTCACCCGCCTGGCACCCGGGGTCACCGTGGAGGAGATCCGGGAGAAGACCGGAACAGGGTTCACCGTGGAACTGGACAACAAGGAAGTGGCGGCATGAGCCTGCAGGAACAGTTCGGAAAGGACGTCCTGCTCACCGGCTGGGGGCACAGCCGCTTCGGCAAGCTGGCGGACGAGACCCTGGAGTCACTGATCGTCCAGGTGGCCACCGAGGCCATTGCCGGCGCGGGTATTGAGCCCGGGCAGATCGATGAAATCTACGTGGGCCAGTTCAACTCCGGCATGATGCCCCTCGCCTTCCCGTCCTCGCTGGCGCTGCAGGTCTCGCCGGACCTGGCCAACGTTCCCGCCACGCGGGTGGAGAATGCCTGCGCCTCAGGGTCCGCCGCGTTCCAGCAGGGCACGAAATCGCTGCTCGCGGGCACGGCGAGGACGGTGCTGGTGATCGGCGCCGAGAAGATGACGCATGCCGGGGCCGACGTCGTAGGGGCCGGGCTGCTGGGTGCGGACTACGACATGGCCGGCAAAGCATCCACCACCGGCTTCACCGGGCTCTTCGCCGAGGTGGCCAAGCACTACGGGAAGCGGTACGGCGACGGGAACCTGGGTGACGTCCTGGGCTCCATCGCCGCGAAGAACCACCGTAACGGCGTGGACAACCCCTATGCCCAGCTCCGCAAGGACCTCGGCGAGGAGTTCTGCCGCACCGTGTCGGACAAGAACCCCATGGTTGCCGATCCCCTGCGCCGCACCGACTGCTCCCCCGTGTCCGACGGCGCCGCCGCCGTCGTGCTGTCCGTGTCCCCTACGGGAGGCGCCACTGCCCCGGTCCGCCTCGCCGGGTTCGGCCAGGCCAACGACTTCTTTCCGGCGGCCCGCCGGGACTCGACCGCTTTCGCCGCCACCCGCGTGTCCTGGCAGCGCGCGCTGGGGATGGCCGGCGTCGAACTGGCGGACCTGGACTTCGCCGAAGTGCACGACTGCTTCACCATCGCCGAACTGCTCATGTACGAGGCCATGGGCCTGACCGCGCCGGGCCAGGGAGCCCGGGCCATCGACGAAGGCTGGGTCTTCAAGGACGGCAAGCTGCCCATCAATGTCTCGGGCGGGCTGAAGGCCAAGGGCCACCCGGTGGGCGCTACAGGAGTGTCACAGCACGTCATCTCGGCGATGCAGCTCACCGGAACCGCCGGCGGCATGCAGCTTGCCACCCCCCGCCGGGCCGCAGTCCAGAACATGGGCGGAGTGGGCATCGCCAACTACGTGAGCATCCTCGAGGCCGTCTAGACCGGGCAGTTTTAGCTGCGGGACCGGATCAGGGCCGCGATCTCCGCGAAACCCAGCCGCTCCGAATTCTGGAGGGCGGTTCGGCCCTTCGGATCGCGGATGTCCGGGTCGGCACCGGCCTCCAGGAGCAGGCGCACCACCTCCAGCTGCCGCGGGCCGCCGTTGTTGAGCAGGATGGCCTCCTGCATTGCCGTCCAGCCCAGGTTGTTGACGTGGTTCACGGGCACCCCGGCCGCGATCAGGATCTGCACCGTCTCCACGTGGCCGTGCTCGCTGGCGGGAATCAGGGCCGTCCCGCCGTAGCGGTTGGTGCTGGCAACATCCGCACCCGCCGCCAGTGTCAACCGGAGTACCTCATTGAAGCCTTCGGCTCCGGCAAAGAGATACGCGGAGTCCTGGATGGCGTCCCTGGCGTTGACGTTGCCGCCCCGCCCGATCAGCCCGGCAACCAGTGGCGCGTTGTTTGCCTTGGCGGCGGCAATAAGTTCCCGGTCAAGCTGCGCCTGTTCCGTGGCGGACAGTGCCGGTGGAGGTGCCGGGGCGGGCACCTCCGTCGGGGGCTGTTCGGGGG
>NZ_BRCG01000040.1:0-9481 GCF_023708005.1 Pseudarthrobacter sp. NCCP-2145
GCACCCTCCCTCCCTGCCGTTCCCCAGCATTCCCCTCGAAAAACCAGCTCGCTAGTCTTGACTGGCGATGTCAAAGGAGACACACGATGAGCGCACTAGCTCTCCTGGCCATAGCAGCGGCGGGCGTCGCCCTGTTGCTTGTGGCCGTCATCAAGTTCAAAATCCCCGCCTTCCTCGCCCTTCTGGTGGTCAGCGTCGCTGTTGCCCTGGTGGCGGGCATTCCGCTGCCGGACGTCATCAAAACGGTCACCGAAGGCATGGGCGGAACCCTCGGGTCCGTGGCCATTTTGGTCGGCCTCGGCGCCATGCTCGGCAAGATGATCGAAATTTCCGGCGGCGCACAGTCGCTGGCCGGCAAGTTCACGCAGCTGCTCGGCCCCCGCCGGGTCATCGCCGCGTTGACGGCCGCAGCCTTCCTGCTGGCCATCCCCGTCTTCTTCGACGTCGGATTCATCATCCTGATCCCCATCATCTACGGCTTCGCAAAGGCCGCCGGCGTCAACCCCGTCAAGATCGGCCTTCCGGTGGGCGCCATCATGCTCGCCATCCACGTTGTTGTCCCTCCGCACCCCGGCGTTGTGGGCGGCGCCGGCATCCTCGGCGCGGATATCGGCTGGACCACCATCCTCGGCCTCGTACTCTGCATTCCCGTGGGCGTCCTGGGCTACTTCGTTGCCCGCAGGCTGAACCGCCGCGACTTCCCCATGCTTCCCGCCACCGCCGAGCAGTTCCGCCTCTTTGGCACCGGCACGTCCCAGGTTGAACAGGAAGCCGCGCAGGGGACCTCCTCCGTGGCTGTCAGGAACCAGGTGAAGACGGCCCCCAGCCCGGCCATGATCATCACGCTCATCGTCCTGCCCATCCTGATGATCATGGTTGGCACCGTAGGCGCGGTCATCCTGCCCAAGGACTCCTTCCCCGCCCAGCTGGCCGCCTTTGTTGGCGCCCCGCTGATCGCCCTGCTCACCGCCCTGGGCCTGGCGTACTACTTCCTGGGAATCCGCCGCGGCTGGTCCTCCCAGCACACCGGCGAAGTCATGGACTCAGCCCTGGCTCCCACCGCCATCGTCATCCTGGTCACCGGTGCGGGCGGCGTCTTCGGCAAAGTCCTCACTGTCTCCGGCATCGGCAAGGCCCTCGCCGAAGGGCTGCAGACTGCAGGCCTTCCGGTCATCGTGATGGCGTTCATCCTCGCCGCCATCCTGCGCGCTTCCCAGGGTTCCGCCACCGTTGCCATCATCACCACCTCCGGCCTGCTGGCAGCATCCGTTGCCGACGGCGGGTTCTCACCCATCCAGACGGCCCTCATCCTGGTTGCGATCGGGTTCGGCGCCTTCGGACTCAGCCACGTCAATGACTCCGGTTTCTGGATCGTCACCCGGTACCTGGGGCTGTCCGTGGCTGACGGACTGAAGACCTGGACCGTGCTCACCACCATCCTGGGCCTGGCCGGGTTCGCGCTGACCTTCCTGGTGTGGGTCCTCGTGGGAGGCCTGGGCGTCTGATGCGCACCCGACTCGACCACCTGGTGACCTCGGCCCTCCAGCACGGCTCCGCCGTCCCGGCCTTCACCTGCTACGACTTCACCACGGCCATGGCAGTGGTGGTCGCAGCGGAGGAGGCGGGCCGCGGCGCCATCCTGCTGGTGGCTCCCAAGACTGCCGCCACGCCCAACGGACTGCGCCTCATAGGAGCCCTCCGGGGTCTCGCTGATGCCGCATCCGTGCCTGTGGCCGTGCAGCTTGACCACGCAACGGACCTTCAGGTGATGGCCGACGCCGCCGCGGCAGGGGCGGATTCCGTCCTCGCCGACGGTTCCGCGCTGCCGTACGAGGACAACATCGCGCTGGTCCGTGGTGCCCGGTCGCTCCTGGGCCCGGATGTTGTGCTTGAGGCCGAGCTTGGCGGCCTCGCCGGAGACGAGGACCGCGCCTTTGGTGCAGACCAGTCCGGTGTGGCCGTGGCCGGCCTGACGGATTCGGCGCTGGTGGAGGACTTTGTGTCCCGGACCGGCGCGGAACTGCTCGCCGTGGCGGTGGGGAACGTGCACGGCAAGTACAAGGGGGAGCCGCAGCTGCGCTGGGACGTCCTGCAGGACATCGCTGTGCGGACGCATATTCCGCTGGTGCTGCATGGTGCCTCGGGGATTGCCGCGGAGGAGCTGGTGAAGGCAGCCGCCATGAATGTTGGCAAGGTCAACTTCAACACCGAGCTCCGCACCGGGGTGCTGGCCACGCTGCAGGACCAGCTGCCGGGGCACCGGTCCGACGGTGAAAACCTCCAGGGGCTCCTGGGCCACTGGAACAGCTCGGCCCGCACCTTCGCCGCCCAAACGCTGGCAACGCTCACCCGCTGACGTTCACTCGATTTCTTGTCCAGTTGTGCAGGGTTGGACCCGCCTGAAGTCTGCATCGGTGGACAAAAGCTCCCGGAAGGGGAGGCTAGGATCAATCCCATGATCCTGGCCTCCCTCTTTTTTGCCCTCCTGGCTGGTGCGCTCCACGTCTATATCTTCACCATGGAGTCCGTCACCTGGACCAGGCCTGCCACCTGGAAGCGCTTCGGTGTGGCCACCCAGGCGGACGCGGAGACCACCAGGCCGCTTGCCTATAACCAGGGTTTCTACAACTTGTTCCTGGCGGTGGGAGCTTTCGTGGGGGTAGGGTTCGTGGCGCTGGCACCGGAGGACCAGGTCCTGGCAACCGCAGGCTGGACCCTGGTCTTCAGCTGCTGCGGTTCCATGTTGCTGGCTGCGCTTGTCCTGGCCCTGACCGGCAGGAAGTACCTCCGCGCTGCCGCAACCCAGGGGGCCACGCCGCTGCTCGCCGTCGTGCTGGGTGCCGCCGCACTCGCTGTCTAGCCACGGCCGGCCCTCCCGGACCGCTCCTTAACCTGCGCCACGGGCAGGCGCACAATGGAGCTGTAACCGGCAGTACCGCAAAGGGATGCAACGTGGGCGGAGCGAAGGAGCAGGGGCCAGACCCGTACGCCGGTCCGGCAGGCGGCCGTGACGAGGTCCTGGACCTTGTCCGGTTCAGCTGCCTGGCGCTGGTGGTGATGGGGCATACCATGATGGTCAGCCCTGTGCTGCACGCGGACGGGACGGTGACCTCCGAAAACACGTTGGGGAACCAGGACTGGTTCGAGCCCGTCATCTGGGTTTTTATGGTCATGCCGCTGTTCTTCGTGGCCGGCGGGGCCACCGGCCTGCAGTCCTGGCAGCGGCTCAGATGCCAGGGCGGCACTGCCGCTGACTTCCTCCACGCACGGCTCCTCCGCCTGGTGCGTCCGGCCGCTGTCCTGCTGGCAGCCATGTTCCTTGGATTCTGGATGGCCGGACGGCTTGGGGTGCACCCCCAGGTGGTGCAGCTGATGGCGGCCGGCGCGGCGATGCCGCTCTGGTTCCTTGCCGCCTACCTCGCCGCGCAGCTGGCCATCCCGGTCCTGGCTGCTTTCCACGCCCGCGGTCCCTGGCTGGCCATCGGGAGCCTGACAGCCCTGGTGGTGGCTGTCGACTGCCTGCGGGCCACACTGCCGCTGCTCGCCTACGCCAACCTGGTGTTTCTCTGGTGCGCCGTCCAACAGCTGGGCTTCCTTGCTGCGGACGGCCGCTTCGCCAGGATTTCCCGCTCACGGCTGCTGGCGCTGGTGCTCACGGCGCATCTCCTGCTGGGCCTCCTGACGGCCCTGGGGCTGTACCCGGTCAACATGCTGGTGAACCTCAATCCGCCCAACCTCACCCTTTTCCTCCTGGGCGTTTCGCAGGTGGCCCTGCTCGAACTGGCACGGCCCGCGTTGGCCCCCCTCTGTTCCCTCGGCTGGGTTCGTACGGTGCTCCGCGTGGCCGGCGGACGCTCGCTGACCGTCTATCTGTGGCATCTTCCCCTCCTGGCGGGAATGTCGGGCCTGCTCCTTCTCACCCCCGTCCCGATGCCTGCCTCCGGAAGCGCGGAGTGGTGGTGGTCGCGGCCCTTGGTCCTGCTGGCGCTGGTTGTCCTGCTGGTGCCCGCCGTTGCGGCGTTTGGACGTCTCGAGGAACGTCCGACGGCGCCGCCCCGCTTCCGCCGCCGGCCCGCCTTCCAGGTGGCGGGCGCGGCAGTGGTTGTCTTTATCCCGGCAGCAGCCGCCGCCGTCAACGGGCTGACGCTTGGACTGCTGGGGGCCGCGGCCGTGTGCTTCCTGGCGGCGCTGGCGTTCCTGCGCGGAGTGCGGCTCCCGTTCCGGCGCGGACGGCCCAACGGCCAGGAAATGACGGCAGGGGAAGAGGCATTGCCAGCGGAGTGAAGTAGTGCCAGTGTCGAACCATGACCGAGAACATGACGTCCACCGAAGACCAGTTCAGCCCTGACGTTTCACTGGCACGCAATGATGCAGAGCACCGGTATGAGCTGCGGGTGGACGGGAAACTGGCTGTCCAGTCCTTCTTCACGGACAAGCCCGGCCACATCGACTTCAGCCACACGGAAACCACGGAGGGCTTTGAAGGCCAGGGCCTGGGGAAGGTGCTGGCCCACTTCGCGCTCGACGATGTTGTGGCCACCGGCAAAAGGATCATTCCCCATTGCCCCTTCATCGCAGCCTATTTACGGAAGCATGAAGGGTATGAACAGTTCGTTGACTGGCCGGACAGCTGACCCGCGGACTGCACGGGCAGCCTGCCAAGCAGGCGCCCGCACCGGACGTGCGGGCAAGCAATCCTGCCGCGGCGTCCTGCGGCAGCCCTCAGCTGGCCAGGGCGTGCCCGCTGAGGACGGGTGCGTCGATGGTGAAACCACACGCGCACCGGTAGGTCTCCACGTGCTCGGACACCGGGCCGGTGCCCACCGGGCCCACCGTGGTTCCATCCACGTGGACGGGCAGCCGGACAGGCAGTTCTTCCGGATCCACCCGCTGCATCGGAGCGCGGCAATGCATGCGGGAACTCAGTGTCAGAAGCAGCCCCATGTCCGCGGGCGGGGTGGCGTCCAGCAGGGTTTCTGCCCGTACGCCGGTCACGTCGGGCGCCGTAAGCTGGTGGTCTGCAACGGTGGTCATGATGGGTCATCCTTGGGCTTCTTCACGGAACTGCCGGCGTTGGCAGCCCCGCCGCGAACTGCTTGCGGAGGTTCATTTACCCCAACACCTAAGCATGCTTACTAATGCCCGGGCAAATCCGCCGGTGCTCCAGCGCACCTTTCCGCCGCGTGCCGGCCCCGGGGCTGGCGGGGTCCAGCGGTTACGGATGCCCCCTTAGCGACGCCGGCGCTGCCACTGCAGTGCATGCCAGAACAGCAGGCAGACCAGCGCCGCGAGTCCGGCGAAAATCGCGTAGGGGGCAAAGGTGAAAACGAGGAAAGATGTCGGCATGCCTCCCGCGGAGGGTCCCACCATGGAGTTCGCGTTGAGGAACACCCAGGCGCCGCCGCTGATGAGGGTGATGGTGAGGATCCACAGGGCAGCAATGAAGGGATTGACGGCCAGGCTGCGGCCCCTGCCGTAGTCTTCATCCCCCACAGCGGTGGCTTCGCTGCGGATGGGGTTCCCGCCGCTGTCCACTTCCCTGAATCCGATCGCGCCCGCTGGTCCCTGTTCCACGTTTCCCCCTGGTTGCCGCGCAGCCCGGTCCGGCCGCCCCAGTGCCAACCCTAGGCCCGTCGGGTCATGCCCGTCTTGTCATACGCCCGGACCGGTGCGGGAGATTGTGCAGCAGTCAGACCGCCCGCCGCCAGTCAATGACGGCTCCTGCGGTGCAAATTTGGCGGAATGGACACTGTTTCGGGAAATACATCACAAAAGTTTGATTAAAAGGGTTACCTAAGTAAGGCTGTGCTTTGTGATTTCCCGTAATTCCCAAGAGAAGGACGACCAGTGCCGCTGATGCCCCGCCTTGACGAGACAGATCTGGATAAGCCAGCCAACCCGGCGGCAGGGCCGGCCACCCTGGCCCCTGGCCACGATTTCGGCTCCCGCGTTGAACTGGCCCTGGGCGCCACGAACCACCTCCTGAACGCCCGCAATGCGACGCGCTATGTCGCCCAGATCCTGCAGGGCGTCACTGCCGTGGCCACCAAACTGGAGCGGACCGCCCGGCCGTTCACCGGCGTCGATCCCGCCGGCATGAAGGCGCGGGTGGGCGCCGTGGACCTTGACACCCCTCTGCCGGACACGGCGGCCGCGCTGCAGGAACTCGAGGACGTGTACCTGCGCGATGCCGTCTACTTCCACGATCCCAAGTACGCGGCCCACCTGAACTGCCCCGTGGTCATCCCGGCCCTGGTGGGGGAGGCTGTCCTGTCGGCGGTGAATTCCTCCCTGGACACGTGGGACCAAAGTGCCGGCGCCACCATGATCGAGCGGCGGCTCATCGACTGGTCGGCCGAACGGCTGCACCTTGGCGGCAGCGCGGACGGCATCTTCACCTCCGGCGGCAGCCAGTCCAACCTCCAGGCGCTGCTGATCGCGCGCAACCATGCAGTGGCCGGCCTCCGGCAGGACCCGGCACGCGCCGGCCTCCGCCTGCCGGCGCTGCTGGACACCCTGCGGATCTTCACCTCGGAGGACAGCCACTTCAGCATCCAAAAGTCGGCCTCCATGCTGGGCCTGGGGTTCGACGCCGTCATCGCCATCCGGTGCACGCCCGACCACCGGATGGATCCTGCCGCCCTCGCCGAGGCCATGGCGGACGCACGCGGCGCCGGCCTTGTTCCGATGGCGGTGGTGGCCACCGCGGGAACCACGGACTTCGGCGCGGTGGACCCGCTCGCGGAAACCGCCGCCCTGGCCCGGGCCTACGGTGCGTGGTTCCACATCGACGCCGCCTACGGGGGCGGGCTGATGGTATCCGGCCGATACCGCCGTCTCCTGGACGGAACACGGCTGGCGGACTCGGTCACGGTGGACTTCCACAAAACCTTCTTCCAGCCGGTCAGCTCCAGCGCACTGCTCGTCCGGGACCGTGCCATGCTGCGCCACATCACCTACTACGCGGATTACCTGAACCCGGAAAGCGCAGCCCTGGCCGAGATCCCCAACCAGGTGGACAAAAGCATCCAGACCACCCGCCGGTTCGACGCCCTCAAACTGTGGCTCACCCTGCGGATCATGGGAGCGGACGCCATTGGCGCCCTGTTTGACGAAGCCATCGACCTGGCCGCCCGCGTGGGCTCGCTGCTCGCTGCTGACGATGACTTTGACCTGGCCGCACCGCCGCAGCTCAGCACCCTCGTGTTCCGCTACCGGCCGCGCCTGGACAGCGGGGAGCGGCTGTCCGAGGACGCTGCTGACGCCCTCAACCCGGCCATCCGCGCCGCCGTCTTCGCCTCCGGAGAAGCTGTTGTGGCGGGAACAAAGGTGGGCGGCCGCCACTACCTGAAATTCACCCTGCTCAACGCCGAAGCCACATTGGAGGACATCGCCGGAATCATCGGCCTCCTCCGCACCACCGGCGCAGGACTCCTGAAGGGCGGGGCATCCGCATGAGCACCACCGACAACCGGAAGGCAGCCAACGGCAGGATCCATGACTTCGCGGCGATCGGCGTCGGGCCCTTCAACCTGGGCCTCGCGGCACTGGCCGCACCGGTGGAAGGCCTGGACGGCATCTTCCTGGAACAGCGGGACTCCTTTGAGTGGCACCCCGGCATGATGCTGGAACCGGCCCATCTGCAGGTCCCCTTCATAGCGGATTTGGTGACCCTCGCGGACCCCACCTCGCCCTACTCCTTCCTGAACTTCCTCAAGCAGACGGGGCGGCTGTACCGCTTCTACATCCGCGAAAATTTCTACCCGCTCCGGGCCGAATACAACCAGTACTGCCAGTGGGTGGCCGGGCAGCTGCCCGCCGTCCGCTTCGGCACGGCTGTGCTGGATGTGGCGTACGACGACGGCGTGTACCGGCTGTCCGTGTCCGGTCCGGACGGGCCGGAGGTGCTGTACGCGCGGCGGCTGGTGCTGGGCACCGGCACCACCCCCTACGTACCGGAGGCCGCCGCAGGCATCATCGCGGAGGCTGCCGCCGGCAGCGGGGGAGTGGCTTTCCACAACGCCGACTATCTGGCCCGCAAGTCGGAACTGCAGGGGAAACGCAGCATCACCGTCCTGGGCAGCGGCCAGAGCGCGGCGGAGATCTACTATGACCTTTTGCAGGAGGCGGACGCCCACGGCTACCGGTTGGACTGGGTCACCCGCTCCGGCCGGTTCTTTCCCCTGGAGTACACCAAGCTGACCCTGGAAATGACGTCCCCGGAATATGTCGACTACTTCCACGGCCTGCCGGAGCACCGGCGCGACCACCTGAACAAGACCCAGAAGAACCTCTACAAGGGCATCAACTCGGAGCTGATCGACGCCATCTACGACCTTCTCTACACCAGGAGCATCTCCGGCATGGTGGATACGCGGCTGCTGACCCATTCGTCCCTGACCGCCGCCCAGTGGAACCCCGCGGCAGGAAACCACACGCTGCACCTGAGGCACGACGAACAGGGCAGCTCCTACACCCTGGACACCGACGCCGTGGTGCTCGCCACGGGCTACAGCTACCGGGAGCCGGGATTCCTGGCAGGCGTGCGGGACCGCATCGCCCGGGACGGTGCCGGCAGGTTCGCAGTGGACCGGAACTACAGCACCGGCGTCCAGCCCGGGGAAATCTTCGTCCAGAACGCCGAACTGCACACCCACGGCTTCGTCACCCCGGACCTGGGCATGGGCGCGTACCGCAACTCCTGCATCCTGCGGGAAATCACCGGCCGGGAGGTGTACCCGGTGGAGGAGAGCATTGCCTTCCCGCAGTTCGGGGCACCCGCGGACCCGGTCGCCCGCGGCGGGGGACGTCCCCCCAGCCGACCCGGGAGCACCGCAGTTTACGGCACTGCAGCCGCTGGCATCGGGGCGGGGATGCCGGCATGAGGTTCTCGTTCCGCTGCCTCGATCCCGCAACCGATGCCGCACTCCTGCACAGCTGGGTGACCCGGCCCTACGCCACGTTTTGGGGCATGCTCTCCGCCACCGTTGAAGACGTGGCCCGGGAGTACGCAAAGATCCAGTCAAGCGGCCACCACCACGCCCTGCTGGGGCTCGACGGCGGCACTCCCGCCTTCCTGATGGAGGAATACCAGCCGGCCTACTCGCCGCTGGCAGCCGTTTATCCTGTCCTGCCCGGTGACGTGGGCATGCACCTGCTGGTGGCGCCGCCGTCGGAAGGTCCTGAGCCCGGCTACACCGCAGCGGTGATGGATGCTGTGCTGGGCCGCCTGTTCAGCGTGCCCGGGGTGGAGCGCATCGTGGTGGAACCGGATGCGCGGAACACAAAAATCCATGCCCTCAACGAGCGGCTGGGCTTCCAGCCCGCGGGTGTGGTGACCCTCCCGGACAAGGAAGCGCTGTTGAGCTTCTGCTGCCGGTCCGACTACCTCGCCGCCCGCACCACCCTGCCCGCCCGCACCACCCTTCCCGCCATGCCGTCCCGCCCGCTTATCCCCCAGGGAGCATCACTGTGACCATCC
>NZ_BRCG01000041.1:0-8786 GCF_023708005.1 Pseudarthrobacter sp. NCCP-2145
TGATCGATGATCTCTCCCGTCACAGGATCGATCATCACCCCTGCCATCTCGGACGTGGACTCTGACACGGCCGTCTCCTTTCGGATCAGGCCGGACTCCACACACCGTTATTCAGACAGTCCCCTTATGTCCGAGCCAGCAGGTTGACGGAATCTTCATTATCGGCTTATTGAAACAGGCGGGGGAGCGGCGGACAAAGCGGCTCCTCGTGGTTGGTGGGGAATTGAGTTGATGCCGTTAAAGACAGAGCCCATGGCCCTGCTGGATGCCAGAAGCGCTCCCCGGAATGGGGAGGTTTCGCTCACTGGTGACACCGGAAACGGGAAGAAGATCGCTACCGGGGCGGCTAAGTCCCTCAAAGAGACCACCTTGATTTGGGCGAAAGGCTCCAGCCAGTACCCAAACCCACTGCCGGTGGCCACCCGTGCGGAGTGTTAGCGTGGTCGCCGGTATGGGACGGGTGGTCTTCCAGGAGCCTCCCGGCGGGCCGGCGCCGAGCGCCGTTGATCACGTCGTGCGCCGGCTTGTCTTCGGCCGTGGACTGCTCGGATACCAGCTCGAACCGATGAAGCCAGCTGTCACCAAGTCGTATTCGTAGAACCCCGTACTCGCTCCGGGCGCGAGCAGCTGATTACGCGCTCCTAATAGGTGCGGAACGCAATTTTCAGATAGGACGACGGGGTCCGCGCGATCTGATCGCGGGGTGATGAGGATTTCCCAGATCTGCTGATGCGTAAGAAGCATGCTGAAACATCAATGCGGCGACGCGCGGCACGTCCCGATGGGTGATCCGTTGCGCTGCCGATACGAGGGTGAGCGCAGCGGTAACTTGACCTGTGTGATTGCGGATCGGTACGGCAAAACTATTGAGTCCGACTTCTTGTTCCTGCCAACACGCTGCGAATTCAGTCTCTCTTATTACCTCAAGTTCCCTTGTGAGCAAACCTGAGTCACATATCGTGTTCGACGTTCGGCGTTCCAAACCCTTGGAGATGACGTGTTCGATGAATTCCGGCGGCTGGAAGGCTAGGAGTAGCTTCCCCGAAGCCGTCGTGTGTAAAGGTGCGCGCCGGCCGGGCGTTGCTATCATTGTGAAGGTCAGGTCCGACTGGCTGCGGTCAAGGTAAAGAACTTCTTCGCCTTCAAGAATCGCGAGAATTGACGCTTCAGAGGTAGCCTCAGTGAGGTTATCGAGGTGGTGCCGGACGGCACGCGTCAGGTCAAGCGATTCAACAACTGCGCCGCCCAACTCATAGAGGCCCCAACTCAGGCGGTAGCGATTTTCTGAATCTCGTGCGACAAACCGCTCATCTTCAAGAGTATGCAACAAATGGTAAGTGGAAGTCTTGCTCAGTCGAATCCGGGCGGCGACTTCACTGACTTTCAAGGGTCTGCTTGCCTCTCTCAACGCTCGTAGGGCTGACGCGGCATGGATAACTCCACGAACGCGTCGTCCCTCAGATGCCGCGGTTCCCTGCTCACTATTGTCCATGTCGTCAGCGTATAGCTATTGTCAGTAACGAACTATTGCTGGGTCTGTTAGCGAAGATGTTGTCCTTCCTAGGCGCGCTGGTGATCTGTGCCTTTGGCCTCTCGGCACCTTTACCCCGCCAGGACGAGGAAGACGCGGGTGATGTGGCCCAGAATCTCCTGCACCGCGTGGTGCCTGCACGTGCTTGTCCGGCACCCGGTCGTTGGGCCCGGCACAATACGTTGACGAAGTACCTTCACCACCTCCTGCAACCGGGACAAGGCTGGATCTTAGAGTTTGCCGGGGCAGGGGCGCCGCCTCTGCTGCGATGGCGCCATCCTTCCGCCGCGGTGAAAGGTGCTTTGAAATATTTGTCTGGGACCACCGAAAACTCGTGGTCCCAGACTCACTTCTGCGTCGAAGACAACTACACCATCACCGACCGGCTAAAAAGGCACTGAACTCTGGGGACCGCCGTGTTCCTTCACTGGGCACGATCTCGACGATGTCGTAGGTGGCCAGCCCATCACGGACAAACGGATCAGAGTCGCAGATCAGCTGAGCATCCTCAGGATCCTCCGCAAGGAACACCATAGCTCCGCCCACGGGCGGCGCTTGCCGCCCGGAGACAAGCGTCCGCCGTGATTTGTATCCGTCCACAACCCAGGCGACGTGTTCGCCAAGGGTGGCTTCGATGACATCGATCGGTGCGGTATAGGTTGATGTTGCGATGAAGAGCCGCACAATAATTCTCCTATCGTCGGGCGCGACGTGCGGCGTCGGTCTCGACCCGGTCGAGGTCTGCTCCGCGCGGTTCGCGAACCAGCGCGATACACAGCAGGCTTAGCGTTGAGATCGCCACTAGGAAAACCGACACCGCCCAGGGATTTCCGTCGTTCACCGACACCAGCCAGGTGGCAATGACTGGGGTGAATCCGCCGATGAGCACCGCCGGGACCTGATAGGCGATCGAGACGCCGGTGAAGCGGACCGAGGTATCGAACAGCTCCGAGAAGAAAGCGGGAAGGACACCGGCGATCATTCCGACTGCGATGCCGTATAGCAGTACGATTGCGATCCAGGTGAGGCCAAGCGATCCTGTGTCGACCAGCCAGAAGAAGGGGAAGGCCAAGAGGAGGATGAGGAGCGCTCCGGTGAGCATCACCGGCTTGCGCCCCACTCGGTCGGATAAGGCTGCAGCGGCAGGCCAAGCGATGAAGGCTACCGCGGCCGCCAAAGCTACACCTGACAGCACGGAGGCTGCAGGCAGGCCGGCCTGCGTCGTGGCGTACGAGATAACGTAGGTGATCGCCACGTACGAGGCTGAGAACAGCGTGGCCGCGGCCCCGGTTGCCAAGAGGATCGTTCGCCAGTAGCCGCGGAATGCTGCCGCGACTGGGAGCTTCTGAACTTCTTCGCTGTCGTCTTGGATCTGACGGAATGCGGGCGTCTCTACAATTCGTGCACGAATGTAGAGACCAACGAAGATCAGCACGAAGCTCAGGAGGAAGGGTACCCGCCAACCCCACGCCTCGAACTGGTCAGCGGGTAGCAGCGAAACCACGGCGAAAACGCCGGTCGCGAGGAGAAGGCCCCCGACGTTGCCTGCCTGGGGCAGGCCGCCAAAGAAGCCACGATGCTTGAGTGGGGCGTATTCCACGACCATGACGGCTGCACCGCCCCACTCGCCGCCGACGGCGAACCCTTGTAGCAGCCGCAAGACGACCAGAAGGATGGGAGCCCAAATCCCGATCTGCTCGTACCCAGGAAGCAGGCCGATGCCGACAGTCGACAAACCCATGATCATGAGGGTGATGACGAGCACTCGTTTGCGGCCGACTTTATCGCCGAAGTGGCCGGCGACGATGCCCCCCAATGGCCGGGCAAGGAAACCGACCCCGAAAGTGGCAAAGGAGGCAATGAGGCCGGTCGTCGGATCAGCGTTGGTGAAGAATAGCTTGCTGAACACCAGAGCTGCCGCGGTGCCGTAAATGTAGTAGTCATACCATTCGACGAGCGAGCCGACGAAGCCGGCTCCGGCGGCCCGCCAGACGGTGGAGCGTTCCACTGGTGGAGTGGCTGCCGCTTGCAGTTTTTCAGACATGATTCTCCTCGTTGAGAACGGATTGGGATGTGGCTATCGGGTCGATGGAGCTTCAGTTGGCTCCACGTGTGAAATCTCAGAGGATGCCGCGTTTACGCCTGCGATGCGTCCAGACACGATGGCCCAACCGATATGGGTTCCATGACCGTCCAGGAGAAGTCCGCCCTGACCGACTGACCCTGCGGCATATAGTCCGGGGATGGGTTTCTCGTCGTTGTCGAGTACTCGGAAGCTCGTATCTACTGCGAGGCCGCCGTCAGTGACGTTGATCCAGTTCATTGCCGGCCCGAGGGCGACGAACGGCGGGCGAAGAACTGCCGAGCCGGCGACCGTACGATCTGCTGCGAGGCGGGCGTTGTGAGCGGCAACCGCTTCCCGGAGCGTCACCGGGTTGACGTTGATCTTGCCCGCGAGCTCGTCCAGCGAGCGTGCCTGATGGTACACGTCAGGCCGGCTCCGTCGGTAATCATCCAGGTAGGCGTATGCCATGCCGGTCGCGGTTGATATGAACCTGGGCCACCCCGAGAACGATTCCGCTGATGCGCCGTCGAGGATGAAGAATACGTCACCACGGCCTGTGATGCTCGATGAGACGGTGCCCTCGACCTCGATCAGGTCGCCCGCCCGATCGATGATCGCTCCTGCTTCGTTGAGGAAGGTGTCGCTTGGGGCGAGGTTGGTGGTGAGGAATTGCATCATTACGCGCCGAAACAGCCATGCGGGGGCCAACTTTGCGCCGATTTTGAGAACGGACGCAAGCGCTGGGATAGGGGGAAGCCGCGCGATGAGGGTTTTCTTTGGTGGTGCAATGAAACGAACCATCGGCCCTGCGGCAATGTCGCCGTTGAGGACGACGGCTCCTACTTCAAGCGCCATACGGTGTCCATCGCCTGTACTCCCCGGGTTCGGTGCTTTGACGTCACGCGCGTGCGGTCCGATATATGCGGCCTTCATGTTTGGGTCTGAGCTGTAGTCACCGGAAGCCAGGATCACGCCATGTTTAGCTCGGACCTCGACCACTTGTCCCGCTGTCTGGGCACGCGCACCAACGACGATGCCGTCCTCGACAACAAGGGAGGTCACCTTGGTGTCAGTCTGGATTTCGGCGCCTAGGTGCTGGGCTCTGCGCGTCAGCGCACGGCCGTAGGCTCGCGAGTTCGGGAGCACGTTGTGCATGCGGTTCCGTCGATGGGGTGGCTCCGGGAAGGGGCCGAGAAACCGGACGCCCATTCCACTGAGCCAGTCCACGGCTTCCCCGCTGTGCTCGGTGAGGATTCGTCGAAGCTCGAGGTTGTCGGGACGGTCGGAGGCTGCGAACAGCGGAAGATCATTGAAGAAGTCTTCAGGAGTGTCGTGCACTCCCGCCTTCTTCTGAATTCTTGTGCCTGCGGCGGCGATTGAACCCACTGACCAATTGGCGGTGGTTCCGCCAATTGAGGAGGACTTCTCTAGCACGAGAGTTATCGCACCCAGCGATGCAGCCTCAATTGCAGCGGAGAGTCCCGCTCCGCCACTCCCGACGATGAGGACATCCACCGTTCGGTGGGTGGCGCTCATGCTGCCGTCATCCCGCCGTCAACGGTCAGCAGCGACCCGGTGGCGAACGACGAGTCATCAGAGGCGAGGAAGAGCATCGCGGAGGCGATCTCTTCAGGCCGCCCCAGGCGTCCGATGATCTGGCGCTGCGCAATAGTCTGTCGGAAGTTTTCGGGGTCGCCCGATCGTGCAGCGATGTCGTCGTGGTAGGGGGAGTCGATCGTGCCCGGGCAGATCGCGTTGATCCGGATGTTCTCGCTGGCATGGTCAACGGCCATCGACTTCGTCAGTGAGGCGACAGCACCCTTGGTGGTGCAGTAGGCGGCACGATTTGCGATGCCAACGATGGCTCCCGTCGAGGCGGTGTTGACGATGACACCGCTTCCCTGTCGGATCATCTGCGGGATCGCGTACTTGGAACCGAGGAACACGCCGCGCACGTTGACGGCCATGATCCGCTCCCAGGCGGCAAGGTCAGTGTCGAGGACTGTGCCTTCGAAGCCATAGCCAGCGTTGTTGACGAGGATGTCGAGGCGACCGAACTCCCTAACGGTGTCATCGATCAGCGCACGGACGCTGTCCTCGTCCGCGACGTCTACGGCGTGCGCGACGGCTGTTCCTCCTGCCTCCACGATCGTCTCAGCCGTTTTCTCTGCGTTGTGCAAGTTCAGATCCGCGACGATGACCTGTGCGCCTTCGGCTGCGAACAGCTCGCATGCGGCGCGTCCGATACCTGATCCACCGCCGCTGATGATCGCTACTCGATGGTTCAACTTCTGTCCCATGTCTACTTGTTCTCCAGTTCCATAGAAATTCCCGTTTCCTGTGCAGCCACAGCCAGCACCTCGCGCTCTTCGTCACTGATGGGCACGTACGGTGGCCGGCCCAGTGCGCAATCGAACTCGTCAAGCAGATTCAGCGTGGTCTTCATCCGGTTGTGACCGTTAACGAAAGGGTCCTTGTAGATACGGCTGGTGCTGGCGTAAAGCCGGGCAGACACAGCCCGTGCCTCGCCGAGATCCCCCACTTGCATCGCACGGAAGAGAGCGACGTGCAGCCCCGCAACGATGCTGCCATGACCCGAGAGGATGCCGTCGGCGCCCACGACGAGCGAAGGGAGCAGGGCCTTGCTGAAGCTACTAAGGACCGAGATCTGCTTGTCGAGTTGTTTCAACTCCCGGTAATTGCGCTCGTAGGTGATGATGTCGTTCGACCACTCTTTGACGGCGATGACGTTGGGCACCTCTGCACAGATGCGCACAAGATTATCGGTCGGGATGTGCAGGCCGGAGAAAGTCGGGTAAACGAACACGATCATTGGCAGCGTCGTTGCCTCGGCAATATCAGAGAAGTAGCCGGCCGCCATCGCGGGCAGTTGGGCGTGGCCCATGTCCCATGTGGCGGGCGGGAAGATGAGCAGGGCATCTGCTCCCGCCGCTTCGAAGCGGCGCGCGCGCTGAGCAGCCCGTGCGTTGGCGGTGTCGTAGATTCCCGCAATCACCGGCACCTGTCCAGCAACCTCGTCGATTACCAGGTCGAGCAGCTGACCCTGCTCGGCGTCGCTGAGTGAGGCGACCTCGCTGGCGTGGGCAACGGTGGTGATTCCTGTCACACCGTCGGTGTCGACAAGGCTGCGGATATGGCGCCGTAGGCCGACCTCATCGATCCCCAATGACTTATCGAACGGAAGTAAATGCGCCGGGATCACGCCGCTAAGTGTTTTGAGTATCAAGGTTGCTCCTTTTGCACTAAATGCTGACAAGGGACGAGTGTGGCACCGGTGAGAGCAGCGGTCTATAGCTATAGGATTCTGCTGTTAGCAATACGCTAGCGCCCTGACCAGACCTAGCCGTCGTTCGCCCCAAGCTCCCGTTACGGGGTTGAAAAATTTGGGGTGACTAATCAACTGCACTACATAATTTCTGGCTACGCTGTTGGAAGAGAAGCAGTTCGTCCCCGAGACGAGGGCGAAGTCCTCCCCTCTTAGCTCTGGGGCTCTTATAACGGAGCTTTCGTGGATTCTTACGATCTAGCGTCTGTAGTGCGGAAGTGACCTTGAAGCGCTCAGTGGCGGGAGATCCGGTGCTCGTTCTGGCACAAGAAATTGACGCTGCCCTACCTCATTCGAGCCAGATTGAGTCGGCTTTTACTAAGTTGGCGATGCCGATGCACCCGGAGATAGGTCCACGTCGGTGTGAAGAGCGGCGGAATCAGCTTCGAGGCGGTGGCACCTTCTGCTTCCCCGGGTGGGCTATCTGGGTGCTTGGTTGTTGTGCTGGGCCAGGTTCCCCGGCACGGTTTCGGTCGCCTATCAGGCGGTTGCGGCCGGACATTACGGCCGTGGCGCACAGGATGATCATGAGTGCGGCGGTGATGGTCAGCGGGAGCGTCCAACTGCCACTGACGTCGCGTAGGGCGCCGAAGGCCACTGGCCCGGCGGCAGCGATCGCGTAGCCTACAGACTGCGCCATTCCGGAAAGTGATGCGGCCTGCTCGTGGTGGGCGGTTCGCAAGCTGAACAGGGACAACGCGATCACTATGAGGCTTCCGGAGCCCGCGGCGCCGATCACGGCCCAGAGCGGGGAGAGTTGTGGAGCCAGGGCGAGCCCGGCGTAGGAGCAGAACGCGAGGATGCTGCTGCCCAAGGCTACCGGCCTCTGGTCCGCGGCGTGGTGCAGCACTATGCCGGCGGCCAAGCTTGCCAACACTCCGACCAGTAAGAACACCGAGGTGTGCAGGCCCGAGGTGGCTGCCGGGATTCCGTGTTCATGTTCGATTGCGGGCAGCCATGTGACCATTACGAAGAACGCCAGGGACTGCAGTCCCATGAAGAGTGTGATCTGCCAGCCCAGTGCAGACTTCCACGGTGAGTGGAAGCCCGTGTGCTGGCATTGAAGCTCGACGGTGATGGGATCCCGGGTCCGGAGCCGTGGGAGTAGGATCGCCAGTGCGATCAGGGCCAGCCCGGCCCAGACTCCCAGGGCCAGCCGCCAACCGTAAATGGTTGCCTGGGCAATAGGAACGACGGCGGCGGCGCCGGCCGCGGACACCGCGCCTTGAACGGCTGTGTAGATTCCAGTCACTTGGCTGATCCGTGATGGGAGTTCCCTCTTGACCAGTGACGGCAGCAACACGTTCAGGAAAGCGATGCCGGTCCCTATCAGTACGGTGCCTGCCCAGACGGCAGCTTCCATGGGGACGGTCCGGCCAAGGATGCCTGCCGCGAGCAGCAGCAGTGCGAGCCACAGGGCCCGGTCTAGGCCGAGCCGCCGCGCGATGCCCGGCGCCACGGGGGAGAACACCGCAAAGGAGATCAGAGGCAGACCGATGAGCAGGCCCGCGGTGCTGCCGGACCAACCGAACTCGGCACCGATGTTGGAGAGCACTGGGCCCACGCTGACAAAAGCCACCCGCATGTTTACGGCGATAAGCAGAATGCCTAGGAACGCTACGCCCAACCGCGCTGTGCGCAACGTCTTTGTTTTTCCAGTCACTGGCATCTGGCCCACCCGCCTCCGCATCCGGCCGCAAAAATGGGATCGGCTCCCATACTGAACTGCTCCCCGAAAGTTGGACTGAGAAATCAGTTCTTACTTTCGGGGAGCAGTTTTATGCAGGACAGTAGTTCGTTATCTGAGGAACAGCGCGAAGCCGCGATAGCGTTGTTCGAGAATG
>NZ_BRCG01000042.1:0-6457 GCF_023708005.1 Pseudarthrobacter sp. NCCP-2145
TAAAACAATTGGTATCAACAAACTTGGCACACTATTGAGTTCTCAAACAACAGACACACCCGGCACCACCACCAGCAAACAAACACCGTGGATCGCTCCGGAGCAACTTCTCAAACTTACCCGGTTTCGAGGAGCTTTGCAAATCGGCATTTTCGCGATTCACGCTGCTCTCAACCGGCCCCACCCGCATCCGGCGCGCCAGCAGGCGAACCATTTTCAGGCTGTTTGTAAGGGAGTTTGGCCGCTATTTTTCCGCTTCAGCGGCGGCGACTCAGAAAACAATACACGTCCCCAAGCCGGTCCGCAAATCCGGCGGCAGGAGAGCAGCATGCCCCCAAAAACCTCGCAATGTAGGGGTTTTTGGGGGCACACGGCGTGTCCTGGCCGGCCTACGCGCCATCACTTCGCGGTATGGACTGGCTCACATGTTGTGCGCTCCTCAGCTGCGCACTTTCAGGGTCAGCGAAAAGTCGGCGTCCCGCGGCGTGAGGCGGTATTGCTCCAGCACACCGGGGCCGCAGGCGGCCGTCCCCACCCCCCGCAGCGCGTGGTCCACGTACAGGTAGGTACGGTCGTCGGCCTTCAGGTCCGGGCGGTGGGCCGCTGGGTCCAACACATCCTGGCTGTAGGGCCTCACTGTCAGGGCAAAGGGATCACCGCAGATCTCAAGCGTCCGGCCGCCAAGGTGCAGTGCAGCGGCCCGTGAGCCTGACCGGGCACCGCATTCCTGCGGCCGCACGTACTCCACATCCATTTCCGCCAGGGGCAGGGAAAACCAGCCTGCCCGCGTCCCCTGCCCGGTGTCCGGGTAGCTCTGGTGGGGGCCCTGGCCGAACCAGCTCACCGAATCCGTCTCCTCACACAGGACAAATTCCAGCCCTATCCGCGCCCATTCGACCTCAAAGCCGCGGTTGACCCATGTGCCATCACGCCGCACCTGGGTCCGGAGCCCCACTGTTTCCCCGTCGCTGCTCCAGGTGTAGTCCACAAGCACGCCGTACTGTTTGTCGGCTGCGCTCACGCGCGTGCGGACAGTCAGGCATTCTCCTCCGTCCTGCCCGGGGCCCGCCGAGATGCCCAGCAGCCGGGTGTGGAGCCGGTCGAGTCCGGCATCCTTCCACTGAGTGGCCAGCGGCCGCTCGTCGGCGCCGCCCCATTCCCGGCCAAGATCGTTATCGGTAGGAGCCCACCACAGGGTCAGTCCCAGCTTCTCCACCGGGACACCGCCAATCGAGGTAGGCATGCCGGTGGCTCTGCTGAAGACAACCGGCCCGAGCGTGAGTTCGCTGTCCTGCACCTGGACGGGTTCAACAGGCGCCGGCGAAACGGGAGCGGCCGGCTCCCGAACCGCCTGCCCCCACGCCACCTCGTGTCCCGCATCCGCCCAGGCCGAATCAGCGCCGAGGACCGCACGAACGGTGAGCACTGCGGGCCTGCCGTCGGACAGCCCTGCGGCGAAAGCCGCGACGCTGCCAGGCAGCTCCACAACTGTTTCGGACTGAGGCGCAACGGGCGCAACGTCCACCGTCCCGCCGTCGAGCGCGCCGCCGTCGGCCTCTACTTCGTAGCGGAAGCTGAACGCGGAGGTGTCCGCGAAGTCCTGGCCGTTGCGGAGGGTGAAGCCGGTCCAGTCGCGGGCGACGTCGATGCGTAGCGGCTCTATCACCTTCTTGAAGTCCAGCAGCCCGGGCCGGGGCCTGCGGTCAGCATCAACAAGCCCGTCGGTGACAAAGTTGCCGTCGTGAACTTCCTCACCGAAGTCGCCGCCGTAGCCGTAATGCTCAACACCATCGGCGGTCGGCACCGTGATGCCATGCTCCAGCCACTCCCACACGAAGCCTCCCATCAGGCGCGGGTACTTCTCGAAAAGATCCTGGTACTCGCTCATTCCACCAGGGCCGTTACCCATGGCATGGACATATTCGCAGAGGACAAAGGGCATGGCCCGGCGCCGGGCGTCCAAGGCGGGGTCGTCCAGGGCAGGCTCGATTCCCTGCCCGATCAGGGCCGTCTCGGCATGGCTTGCGTACATCCGCGAGTAGACGTCAACGTGCGCCGAGGACCAGTCTCCTTCGTAGTGGACAGGGCGGGACGGATCCCGGTCTTTGGTCCACCGCGACATGGCCGCGAGGTTCCTTCCCGTGCCGGCCTCGTTGCCAAGCGACCACATAATCACCGCCGGATGGTTCTTGTCGCGCTCAACCGTGCGTCGCATGCGGTCTACAAGTGCCGCTTCCCACTGGGGGTCATCACTGGGGTTCTGGGCCCAGCCGGCGCTCTCAAAACCGTGCGTTTCCAGGTCGCATTCGAGCACAACGTAGAAGCCAAGCTGGTCAGCCAGGGCAAGGAACTCCGGATGGGGCGGGTAGTGCGACGTCCGGATTGCGTTGATGTTGTGCTGCTTCATGAGCCGCAGCTCCGCCTCCACCACATCGCGGGGAACCACCCGGCCAAGGCGTGGATGGTGCTCGTGGCGGTTGACGCCGCGCAGCAGGATCCGCCGCCCGTTGACCTTGAACTGAGCGTCCTCGATGGCGATGCTGCGGAAGCCGATCTGCAGTGCCACGGACTCACCGGCGGCGCTGACGGCCGCCTCGTAGAGGCGCGGCACCTCCGCGGACCAGGGTTCGACGGCGGGGACGCGCACCTCGGTGCCGGCGGGCAGGTCAAGGCCCAGTTCCGGAACGCGGACGACGGCGTCAGTCGCCTGTCCGCCCCGGGTCACCTCCACCTTGAGGATGCCTTCGCCTGTGATGTGGTCGTAGCCGGAGTGGACGAAGACATCGTCAATGCCGGCATCGGGCCTGGCCTGCAATGTGACGTCCCGGAAAATGCCGGGGAGCCACCACATGTCCTGGTCCTCGACGTAGCTGGCGGCCGAGAACTGGGCGACGCGGACAGCCAGGGTGTTTTCCCCCTGCACCAGGATCCCTGATACGTCGAATTCGTGGGCGAGCCTGCTTCCACGGGTGGTTCCGAGTTCCACTCCGTTCAGCCAGACTGTTCCGGCGGACTCGATGCCGTCGAACCGCAGCAGGGCCTGCGGAAAGAACTCGGGTCCGGCCTCAAAAACCACCAGATGGTCGCCGATGGGGTTGGCCTCCTGAACGTGCGGCGGTTCCACCGCAAAGGGGAACTGGACGTTCGTGTAGGCCGGTGAGCCATGTCCGTGCATGGGCCAACTGGACGGCACCGGCAGGTTCTCGAACCCGTTCAGCGCCGCACCCAGCTGCCAGCCATCATCGGGCGCTGCCCGAATTCCGGGGCTGAGCCGGAACTGCCACTCGCCGTTCAGCGACAGCCGAGGGGCGTCGCTGTGCAGGTAAGCGCGCGCAGGCAGCGCGCCCCGGCCCGGCTCAAGGGATTCGAGATCCTGGATATCCGCGGCGCCAAGCTCCAGGCTCCGGCCGGCTGGGCCGGGAGCGGTGTGCGGGCTGCTGCCCGCCGGCGCGGACGGTGTTTCGACAGACATGGGCTTCCTTGCTTCGGGGAGTCTGGTACTTACGTGAACGTTCACGTGCTGCATGCAAGCCTAGCTTCTATTCCGTGGTTTGAGTAGGGGTCAGGCCGACTGGCGAAGCACGAGCTGGTGCTTGAGGACCAGCTCGCTGTCCGGGCTTCCAGCCTGGAGCCTGCCGGAGATCAGATTGTCCACGAGGTCGACGGCGGCCCGTCCTACCGCCCGCAGGTCAAGTGAGAGAGTGGTCAGCTCCGGCGTCACCAGCTCCCCAAGAGGGATGCCGTCCATACCGATCACGGCGCAATCCTCCGGAACCCTGCGGCCGGCGTCGTGCAAGGCCTTAAGTGCCCCTGCCGCCATGAGGTCGTTGAACACAAGGAGCCCGTCAATCCTGCCGTCGTGCTCGAGCATGGACCGGACGGCTTCCCGGGCTGCGGAGGCGGAGTCGGCTGACCGGCGGAGCGTCAGCTCGAGGCCGGCATCTGCGGCCGCTGCGGCGACAGCCAACCCGCGGGTGGTGGCAGGCCCCTCCAAGTCCGCATCCAGGTAGGCGATGCGCCGGCACCGTGCGGACTTCAGCCGTTCCAGGGCCAGTTGTGCCGCGTACGCGTAGTCGAAGGAAATGAGGCCGGCAGCCTGCCCTGACGGAAAATCGAGGACAACCACTGGCCGGCGGCCCATCATGGCCTGGGCCTCAGTTGAGCTGGCGCCCAGATAGCCCACGAGCGCGTCAACCTGCGGACCCAGCCGGGCAACGGCGTCCAGCCCGCTTCCGCTCCCATGGCCAAAATCGTCGACCACCACGTTCCAGCCCCGCTGCGTGGCCTCTTCAACCACGCTGGAGGCAAAGGCCGGAAAGTAGGGGTTGGTCAGATCAGGAATCGCGAGTCCCAGCGATGTCCGGGCGCCTTGGACCAGGCCTTTGGCGAACCGGCTGGGCGAATACCCAAGTTCTGCCGCCAACTGCTGGACGCGCTCACGCGTGGACGCACTGATTCCGGGCATGTCGTTCATGGCACGGGTAACGGTTTGCCGGGAAACCCCCGCCGCGGCCGCCACGTCCAGGATGGTCGCTCGGCGAACCTGGGGGCTGCTTGAACTCGAGGTCACGGCTACAAGTCTAGGCTGATGCCGACGCAGGACGCCCTGGACCTGCTTCCAGGCCTCCCCTGGGACGCTCTCTCACTCGATGTGGGGTTTCCCGGGACGCTCGCTCACTCGATGCGGGGTGTCCCGGGATGCTCTCTCACTTGATGTGGGGTTTCCCGGGATGCTCTCTCACTTGATGCGGGGTTTCCCGGGATGCTCTCTCACTTGATGTGGGGTGTGCCGGGATGCTCTCTCACTTGATGTGGGGTGTGCCGGGGGCCTGTACGGGGCTCTTCACGGTTAGTGGGGAAAGGGATTCCCGGATGAGTGTCATGCCGCCGTCCGGACGGCACTTCTCATGAGAATAACCGATTTGTAATTGCCGGGGTTGCGGTAGCCGCGGGCGGTGCGTTTGATGTGTTTGATCCCGGTGTTGTTGGCCTCGACCTTCCCCGTGGTGGCGCCGGTGACGATGAGGACTTCAATCTCTTTCCACCACCGGCTGACGGTCCGGTAGAGCTTGTTCGTCTCGGGCCGCGCGGCGGCCTCGACCAGGGCTTTGAGGTCCTCTTTCGCGGCGGCGTCGGCGAGGGAGCTCGTGCGGAGCAGTATCCGCAGCTGTTCCTTGACCTTCCAGACCGCCTCGAGCTTGCCGGTCGGGTCGTCGGCGGCGAAGACCTCCGCCAGACGGTGTGCCGCGTTCCCAGTCAGGGTGTCGCCGGCACGCAGGAGCAGCATCCGGTGCGCCCAGGCCTTGTCGACGCCGCGTCCGCGGCGGCCCTTGACCTGTTGGGACAGATTCTGCCGGGCCTCGGTCATGGCCTGGTTGCCGAGAGATACCAGATGGAAATGATCGACGGCGACGGCGGTGCGTGGAAGCCACATCCGCAAGGCTTTCCGGAACGCTGCCGACGGATCGATCGCGACGACCTGCACTCCCAGACGCCAGGCCAGCGGGCGGGCGAAGAGCCAGTCTCCGACACCCTTGTGGTCCCGGCCATCAACGACGCCCAGGACCTGGCCGGAGTCCAGATCCACGATGGTTGTCATCCACGGCTCATGCCGGACCCACGAGCTGGATCCAGGGTCGCGGAAGAACCGCACGGACCGGAACCGGTGCTCGTCGATGCCCAGCATCCGCGGGCTGAGCTCATCCACATCGGGCAGGGTGAGCAGGCAGGCCTCATTCAACGCCGCCCGGACGGTCCACCACGAGATCCCGAACGCCGCAGCCGTCTCCGAGACGGCACGGCCGGACCGGATCACCGCGTCAACGACATGGTCGCGGAGCCGGCCGGTGGAACGGGCACGGCGCGGCACCTGGGTGGTGGATTCGAAGAACGACAGCCGCGCGCAGGCCCGCTCCTCGCAGTACCAGCGGTACTTGCACCAGAGGACCTCCACGGCCCCGGCGACGGGGATGTCCCGGATCCGCTGGAACCGCCGCTCTTTCCGCCGGGACGCCACGACACCGCAGGTCGGGCAGCCCGGTGGCTGGTCGGTTTCGACAATGACCCGGCGCCGGCCATCGCCCAGCACACTGGCGGAGATGACACGGTAGTCAGGCAGGTTGAAGATGCTGGTGGCAGCGTCAGGCGCCGCCCCGGTAGGCTCATTCAAGGCTCGTGGTCCTGTCCCTGGTTGAATGCTAGACACACTCATCCCAGCAGGGCCACGGGCCCCTTTTTCAGCTACGACACGGAATCAATTCCCCACCAAACACGAAGAGCCCTGTACGGGGGCGCCCTGGTGGTGGCTGTGAGCGGTGCCGGGCCAGTTTGTGTGGTGGGGGTTTAAATGTGGGAGGCCCCAACCGTGGTGGTTGGGGCCTCGACCCTTTTAATGTGTGTCCGGCGGTGACCTACTCTCCCACACCCTCCCGGGTGCAGTACCATCGGCGCTGTGGGT
>NZ_BRCG01000043.1:0-6384 GCF_023708005.1 Pseudarthrobacter sp. NCCP-2145
GGCTCGTTCAAGGCTCGTGGTCCTGTTCCAGGTTGAATGCTTAGACACACTCATCCCAACAGGGCCACGGGCCCCTTTGTCTTCAACGACACGAACTCAATTCCCCATCAACCGCGAAGAGCCAGCTAGGCCTGTTCCACCAGCAGGCCCTTGGCCTTCAGGACGTCCGTGAGGTTGCAGAGATCGATGGTGGTACCGCCTGCCTTGTACAGGTCAATGAGCTCCCGCTCGGCGTCGTCACGCTCCTGCGAGAGGCGGATGACCTCCTCGATCTCGTCCTTGCGGACCACCACCACACCATCGGCGTCACCGCGCAGGACGTCACCGGGATAGATGATTTCGTCGCCAAAGACCACAGGATGATTGATGGGACCGATGGTCTCCTTGACCGTGCCCTTGATGGACACGCTGCCGGAAAAGACGGGCAGCCCGAGTTCAATGAGGTCCTGGGTGTCGCGGACACCGGAGTCCGTCACCAGGCCAGCCAGGCCCTTGGCCTTCATGGCGTTGCCCAGCACGTCGCCGAACGTCCCGGCTTCCTCGTACTCCCCGGCGGAAGCCAGGATGACGTCCCCGGGCTGCGCGTAGTGGATGGCCACCTGGAGCATCAGGTTGTCACGCGGTGCGCAGCGGACGGTGGTGGCGGGGCCGCAGAAGGACATGGCCCTGTCGATGGGCTTGATGCGGGAGCTCAGTGCGCCCTTACGGCCCTGCGCCTCGTGGATGGTGGCTGACGAGAACTTCGCCAGCCGGCTGACGGCGTCGGCGCTGGGTCGGTCGATGGTGGTTTTGACGTGGATCACGGCGTTGTTTCCTTCGGTGGGGTTGGATCAGGTGAGGGCCTGGACGGCCTTGTCGATGGCAGCGATGGATTCCTCGATGATGTCCAGGCTGGTGGCGTAGGAGATCCGGAAGTACGGGCCCATGCCGTAGGCCGAGCCCTGGATCACAGCCACGGAGGCTGCATCAAGCAGGTAGAGGGTGAAGTCCTGGTCGTTACTGACGACCTGTCCTTCGGGCGTTGTTTTCCCGATGACCCCCGCACAGTTGACGTATGTGTAGAAGGCGCCGTCCGGCGTCGTGCATGACAGGCCTTTAACGGCGTTCAGGGCGGCGACGGCGGTGTCCCGCCGCTTGCGGTAGGTCTCCACGCTGTCCCGGACGAAGTCCTGGCTGCCGGCGAGGGCGGCCGCGGCGGCGGCCTGGCTCACGGAGGACGGGCAGGAGGAGATCTGCGACTGCAGCTTGTTGATGGCCGCGATCAGCGGCGCCGGCCCTGCGGCGTATCCCAGCCGCCAGCCGGTCATGGCGTAGGCCTTGGATACGCCGTTGACGGCCAGGACCCGGTCCTTGAGTTCCGGGGCCACCTCCACCAGGCTGGCCAGCTTGCCGTCGCCGAAGTAGATCTGGTCGTAAATTTCGTCCGCGAGGACAGAGACGTGCGGGTGGCCGGCAAGGACATCGGCGAGCGCCCGGAGTTCGGCACGCGAGTAGACGGCGCCGGTGGGGTTGGAGGGTGCATTGAGGATGACCCACTTGGTCCGGACGGTGATGGCACCGGCCAGGGCTTCGGGGGTGAGCTTGAAACCGGAGTTTTCGCCGCAGGGAACGACGACCGGCGTGCCGTCGTTGGCCAGCACCATGTCCGGGTAGGAAACCCAGTAGGGGGCGGGAACAATCACTTCGTCGCCGGCGTCGAGGGAGGCCATGAAGGCAGTGAAGATAACCTGCTTGGCTCCCCCGCCGATGGTAATTTCAGCCGGCGTGTAGTGCAGGCCGGTGCGCAGCTCGAGGGTCTGGAGGATGGCCTCCTGCAGCGCCGGGGTTCCGGTGACCGACGTGTACTTGGTTTCGCCGCGGGCGATGGCCTCCACGGCAGCTGCCTTGATGTGATCCGGGGTGTCGAAGTCCGGCTCGCCGACGGTCAGGTCGAGGATGCGGCGTCCTTCCGCCTTGAGTTCACGCACCCGGGCCGCAGCAGCCACACTGGCTGAGGACTTGATGCGGGAAACCCGCGAGGCAGGTACAAATTCTGGCATGGTCTCTTCCTAGGGAGTCAGGAGTGAGCGGTGCTCGTTTCCTTCGACACTAGGGAAATCCCGCGGCTGTGGATAAGACCTAAAGTGCGTGGGCGGATAAGCGTCCCTTATGGCTGGCCCACCCACACTCTCCGGTTATGGGTCCACGCACTATTGGTATTTCCGGCCGTGGCGCCTTGCTGCCTAGCCTTCTAGGTACGTCGGCCCGTTCAGCGGCACACCGAACCGAGGAGTGATCTTGAGCGTTACGCACCAGGACGATACCGGTTACTACCGCTATCGCGGATCGCCGAAACCCGACCCGGCCGTCCGGCAGGCGGAAAAGCTCCGCAGGCTGCTCAAGGCGAACCGGCAGCGGATCGCCTTCAACGCCAGCAGCAGCCGTCCGCTCTCCGTCCGGCTGAACCAGCACATCGCGCAGGCGCTCCGGGACGGGATCAAGGTGACGCGCCTGGCCGAGGCTGCCGGGCTTTCCCGCTGGACCATCCGCACCATCGGCCTGTCCTTTGATGACCTGCTGCCGTCCGGGACGCACCCGGACCAGCAGCTGGCTGTCATCGCGGGGCTGAAGTCCGAGCTGGCTGAGCTAGGGGAAACGAAGGCTGCCTTGGAGGAACGCCGGCGGGCCCTCATGACCGCTGCCCGCCGCCTCGGCGTCATGGATGACTTCGAGCTCGCCGCGCTCAGCGGACTGCAAAGTGGGGACATCCGCAAAATGACGTGGGGTCTTCAGCCTGAACTTCTCTAGACTGGCCAGTGGACGTTGAACCACGGACACAGAACGAAGGAGCACAGCATGAGCGGAGTAGTTGTTGTAGGTGTGGACGGCAGCCCGTCGGCACGGAAGGCTGCGGAAGTGGCGCTGGGCCTTGCAAAGTCGCTGGGAGGTTCCCTCCACATCGTCACCGCATTCGACTCGGACCGGGCCGAGACCTTCGGCGTCGGCTCGGATGAAGTGAAGGTCTGGAACTCCGAAGCAGCCGAAACGGTCGCGAAGTCCCTTGGCGAAACGCGGCCGGGAGTGGAGATCAGCTACTTCGCGGCCCGCGGCAAGCCCGCTGACGCCCTCATCAAGGAAGCCATGCGCCTCGACGCGCGGTTGATCGTCGTCGGTAACCGGCGCATGCGCGGCATCGGCCGGCTCCTCGGCAGCGTGGCCAACAGCGTGGCGCACAACGCACCGTGCGACGTCTACATCGCCAACACCTACGACGACTAGCCACTCCCCGCAGCGGGGTAAAAGGACAGCGGACGACGGCGGGACCTCCCGCCGTCGTCCGCTTGCTTTATGCGCCTCTTGCTCAAGATTTGCCAAGTTTATCCCGTCGATAGATAAACCCTCTTCCGGTGCCGTCCCGGCCTGCCTACGGTTAGCTTCACAAGCACGCCAAGGGGGATACATGGAACGCTCGGACGACGCTACGCAGACTGCCCGCGAGGATGGCCAGCAGCCTGCAATTTCGGACCCGCTGGAGGGCCGTCAGCGGACAGTCGCCGAGTGGACGGGCGACCTCCTGGTCGGCATCCGGCAGCCGGTGCAGTTCAGGCTGGCGGACTGGCCGTAGCCCTGATCCCTAGGTCGAGGCGTCCTTCTCGATCTCCTCGGCAAGGTCGTCCACGGCCTCCGGGCGCAAGCTTATGCCGGCCTCGTCGAAGCGTTCCTCAAGCACGTGGCTGACGTCGTCCTCGACGTGGCCCAGGCGGATCTCGTCCCGGATCTCCTCCGCGATGCCCTCCGCCGTCGCTACGCCGTCAACCTCCTCCACGGCATCGTCGCCAGAAGGGGTGCCTGCGGGGTCAGCTCCGGTGTCAGTCATACCTCATCGTGGCCAATTGCGGGTGGGCGGTCAACAGCCTGCCCTACGCTCTGATCTCCACTTTGACGAAGTCCTCCCGGTGGAACATGCGGCGCTCGGACCACCCGTCCAGGACCACCCAGATAATGGAGCCGTCCGGTGTGGACCCGTCCACCACGCCGCAGCCGATATGTTGCCCGTCCTGAGAGAGGCGTACCGGCTGGCCTGCGGGCAGGGCGTTCCAGGACACCCGCCGCCAGCTGTGAGCTTCGCTCGGTTTCATGGCGCCTACCGCAGGACGACGGTCCGGTTGCCCAGCAGCAGGATCCGGCCCTCGCAGTGCCAGCGGACGGCATTCCGGAGCGCCACGCACTCCGCGTCCCGGCCCACCGCCACCAGGTCGTCCGCGGTGTACGTGTGGTCCACCTCGATGACCTGCTGCGAGATGAACGGGCCCTCATAAGGCCCCGCGTTGGTGAGCTGCCGCCCAAGATGCGGCTCCTGGCGGGTTGTCACAGGGTTAGTTGTCACGTGCTGCTCCTCGGATCAAAGCTGTCTGGAGTGCGGAAGGGGAAGACGCGGCCGCATCGTTGGGGACCGCATCGAGGCTGTTGAAGCTGTAGAGGTGGATGCCGGCGACGGTGCCGGGCGTGGTTTTGAGCCCGGCCACCAGGGTGTCCGGGGAGTACCGGTCGCCGCTGAGGAGTTTGCGGGCCAGCGGGCCCTTGCGGCTGAGGAACTTCAGGGAACTTCCGACGCCGATCTGCGTGGCGAGTGCCACCAGCTTGGTCCGCGGGACGGACCCCGCCACGCCCGCCCACAGGGGCAGGTGGACGCCTTCGCGGCGCAGGAGCGCGGCGTAATCGTGGATCTTGCCGGCGGAAAAGCACATCTGCGTGACTACATGCGAGGCAAGAGGCTGCTTGGCCAGCAGCCCGTCCAGCAGGTCCAGGGGGCTGACCAGCGGGTGGCCCTCCGGGTATCCGGCCACGCCCACGCGCATCATTCCGCCGGTGTACTGGGCGATGTCCTCGAGGACCGGAAGCGCCGAGTCGTAGGTGCCGGCGGGCTGCTTCCGGTCTCCCCCAATAACGAAGACTTCGCGGATTCCCGCGGCATCGCAGCCACGGATGATCTCGGTGAGCTCGGCACGGCTGCGGATGCTCCGGGCGGCGAGGTGCGGGATCACCTGGTAGCCGGCGTCGCTCAGCTCCACGGCGGTGCGCATGGTGCGCTCGATGCCGTGGTGCGGCAGGCAGGTGACGCTCAGCGGCGTGGCCGCGGACACCTTGGCTCGGACCTGCTCAACGATTCCCTCGGAGGGAATGATTTCGATTCTGACGGGGAACATCATTGGTCCTGTCTTTGCTTCAGTTTTCAGGGGCTTCAGCGGTGGCTATCCCGTCATGCAGTGGCCGCCAGCAGGGAGCTGGCTTCCTGGCGGGTGCTGCCGGAGGACTCGATGTGGGCGAGTTCGGCGGGGATCTCCCAGCCCTTCTTCCGCATCGCGGTGGCCCAGAGCCGCCCGGCGCGGTAGGAGGAGCGGACCAGCGGCCCGGACATCACGCCGAGGAACCCGATCTCGGTGGCCTCGTCCTGGAGGTCCACGAATTCCTGCGGCTTGACCCACCGGTCCACCGGCAGGTGCCGCTCACTCGGGCGCAGGTACTGGGTGATGGTGATCAGGTCGCACCCGGCCTCGTGCAGGTCCCGCAGGGCCTCGGAGATCTCCTCGCGGGTCTCGCCCATGCCCAGGATCAGGTTGGACTTGGTGACCATGCCCAGGTTCCGGCCCTGCGTGATCACATCCAGGGACCGCTCGTACCGGAAGGCCGGACGGATCCGCTTGAAGATCCGCGGCACCGTCTCGACGTTGTGCGCGAACACCTCGGGCTTGGAATCGCAGATCGCTTTGATGTGCTCGGGTTTGCCGGAGAAGTCCGGGATCAGCAGCTCGACGCCGGTGCCGGGGTTCAGTTCGTGGATCTTCCGGACCGTCTCGGCGTACAGCCACACGCCCTCGTCTTCGAGGTCGTCCCGGGCCACGCCGGTGACGGTGGCGTAGCGCAGCTGCATCGCCTGCACGGAGCGAGCCACCTTGGTGGGTTCGAACATGTCCACCGGGGAGGGCTTGCCGGTATCGATCTGGCAGAAATCACAGCGCCGGGTGCACTCCGAGCCGCCGATCAGGAACGTGGCTTCCTTGTCCTCCCAGCACTCGAAAATGTTGGGACAACCGGCCTCCTCACACACCGTGTGCAGGCCTTCCTTCTTGACCAGGTTCTTCAAGCCCACGAACTCCGGGCCCATCTGGACCTTGGCCTTGATCCACTCCGGCTTCCGCTCCACCGGAACAGCAGCATTACGCTGTTCAACGCGCAACAGCTTCCGGCCTTCAGGTGCCAATGTCATGTGGTTTTCTTCTTTCAGCATTCGACGACGTTGACGGCGAGGCCGCCCATGGCCGTTTCCTTGTATTTGGAGCTCATGTCCTTGCCGGTTTCACGCATGGTCACAATGACCTCATCGAGGGAGACCCGGTGCGACCC
>NZ_BRCG01000044.1:0-5326 GCF_023708005.1 Pseudarthrobacter sp. NCCP-2145
TCCTGGTGTGAACGTCTTTTGAATCCGTTCACGAAAAGGGTGTGTGGTGTAAGTTATCGGCCTATTAGTACCGGTCAGCTTCACGAGTCGTTAGTCCTCGCTTCCACATCCGGCCTATCAACCCAGTGGTCTGGCTGGGGGCCTCTCACACACAAGGTGTATGGAAATCTCATCTTGAAGCGAGCTTCCCGCTTAGATGCTTTCAGCGGTTATCCCATCCGAACGTAGCTAATCAGCGGTGCACTTGGCAGTACAACTGACACACCAGAGGTTCGTCCGTCCCGGTCCTCTCGTACTAAGGACAGCCCTTCTCAAATTTCCTGCGCGCGCAGCGGATAGGGACCGAACTGTCTCACGACGTTCTAAACCCAGCTCGCGTACCGCTTTAATGGGCGAACAGCCCAACCCTTGGGACCTACTCCAGCCCCAGGATGCGACGAGCCGACATCGAGGTGCCAAACCATGCCGTCGATATGGACTCTTGGGCAAGATCAGCCTGTTATCCCCGAGGTACCTTTTATCCGTTGAGCGACGGCCATTCCACAATGTACCGCCGGATCACTAGTCCCGACTTTCGTCCCTGCTCGAGATGTCTCTCTCACAGTCAAGCTCCCTTGTGCACTTACACTCGACACCTGATTGCCAACCAGGCTGAGGGAACCTTTGGGCGCCTCCGTTACTTTTTAGGAGGCAACCGCCCCAGTTAAACTACCCATCAGGCACTGTCCCTGACCCGGATTACGGGCCGAAGTTAGATGTCCAAAGTGACCAGAGTGGTATTTCAACGATGACTCCACCCGAACTGGCGTCCGGGCTTCAACGTCTCCCACCTATCCTACACAAGCCACTCCGAACACCAATACCAAACTATAGTAAAGGTCTCGGGGTCTTTCCGTCCTGCTGCGCGTAACGAGCATCTTTACTCGTACTGCAATTTCGCCGAGTTTATGGTTGAGACAGCGGGGAAGTCGTTACTCCATTCGTGCAGGTCGGAACTTACCCGACAAGGAATTTCGCTACCTTAGGATGGTTATAGTTACCACCGCCGTTTACTGGGGCTTAAATTCTCAGCTTCGCCTTGCGGCTAACCGGTCCTCTTAACCTTCCAGCACCGGGCAGGAGTCAGTCCGTATACATCGTCTTGCGACTTCGCACGGACCTGTGTTTTTAGTAAACAGTCGCTTCCCCCTGGTCTCTGCGGCCCCGATCCCCTCCACACCGCAAGGGTGTATCAAGGTTGGGGCCCCCCTTCTCCCGAAGTTACGGGGGCATTTTGCCGAGTTCCTTAACCATAATTCTCTCGATCGCCTTAGTATTCTCTACCTGATCACCTGTGTCGGTTTGGGGTACGGGCGGCTAAAACCTCGCGTCGATGCTTTTCTCGGCAGCATAGGATCACCAAATCCCCCCAAACGGGGGTCCCATCAGATCTCAGGCATCATGAACAGCGGATTTGCCTACCGTTCGCCCTACATCCTTAGACCGGGACAACCATCGCCCGGCTTGGCTACCTTCCTGCGTCACACCTGTTAATACGCTTGCCTCCCAGGATCAGGTCCTGCGCTCCACCAAAACCCTCACACCACAAGGGCGATCGGGCAGGTCTCGGGCAGTTAGTATCCCCTGTTCAGCATGGGCGGTTTTTCGCCGGTACGGGAATATCAACCCGTTGTCCATCGACTACGCCTGTCGGCCTCGCCTTAGGTCCCGACTTACCCAGGGCAGATTAGCTTGACCCTGGAACCCTTGATCATTCGGCGGACGGGTTTCTCACCCGTCTTTCGCTACTCATGCCTGCATTCTCACTCGTGTAGGCTCCACCGCTGGTTTACACCGCGACTTCACCGCCCACACGACGCTCCCCTACCCATCCAGACGCCTGAACCACAAGGGCTTAGCTAATATCTGAATGCCACAACTTCGGCGGTGTACTTGAGCCCCGCTACATTGTCGGCGCGGAATCACTTGACCAGTGAGCTATTACGCACTCTTTTAAGGATGGCTGCTTCTAAGCCAACCTCCTGGTTGTCTTCGCAACTCCACATCCTTTCCCACTTAGCACACGCTTAGGGGCCTTAGTTGGTGGTCTGGGCTGTTTCCCTCTCGACTATGAAGCTTATCCCCCACAGTCTCACTGCTGCGCTCTCACTTACCGGCATTCGGAGTTTGGCTGACGTCAGTAACCTTGTAGGGCCCATTAGCCATCCAGTAGCTCTACCTCCAGCAAGAAACACGCAACGCTGCACCTAAATGCATTTCGGGGAGAACCAGCTATCACGAAGTTTGATTGGCCTTTCACCCCTACCCACAGCTCATCCCCTCCATTTTCAACTGAAGTGGGTTCGGTCCTCCACGACGTCTTACCGTCGCTTCAACCTGGCCATGGGTAGATCACTTCGCTTCGGGTCTAGATCACGCCACTGCAACGCCCTATTCAGACTCGCTTTCGCTACGGCTGCCCCACACGGGTTAACCTCGCGACGTAACACTAACTCGCAGGCTCATTCTTCAAAAGGCACGCCGTCACCAGAATCAGACTGGCTCCGACGGATTGTAAGCACACGGTTTCAGGTACTGTTTCACTCCCCTCCCGGGGTACTTTTCACCTTTCCCTCACGGTACTGGTCCGCTATCGGTCATTAGGGAGTATTTAGGCTTATCAGGTGGTCCTGACAGATTCGCACGGGATTTCTCGGGCCCCGTACTACTTGGGATACTCATCCGGGCGGTACACAACATTACGGTTACGGGGCTAACACCCTCTCTGGCCGGCCTTTCAAGACCGTTCACCTATGCCTGCACATCACACCCCACTGCCCCGGCAGAGACAGTACGGAAAGTCCCACAACCCCGACCATGCAACGCCCGCCGGCTATCACACATGGAACGGTTTAGCCTGATCCGCGTTCGCTCGCCACTACTAACGGAATCACTATTGTTTTCTCTTCCTGCGGGTACTGAGATGTTTCACTTCCCCGCGTTCCCTCCACGCACCCTATGTGTTCAGATGCGGGTCACCAGGTGACTCGCGCCCCTGGCGGGGTTTCCCCATTCGGACACCCTGGGATCACAGTCCGGTTATCGACTCCCCCAGGCTTATCGCAGATTCCTACGTCCTTCTTCGGCTCCTAATGCCAAGGCATCCACCGTGTGCTCTTAAAAACTTGACCACAAAAGATCAAAAACGCTAATTTTCGAGAGAACCACAGAAACCAACCACACCCAACAACACCACCCCAAAAGGATGACACCATCACGCGCAGCCAGATCCAGGTTCATATTCTTGGAAATTGCTTCTTATAAAAGATGCTCGCGTCCACTATGTAGTTCTCAAACAACAACCCCGTACCACACACCCCACACACACAAACATGCATGATCGCTGCAGCCAGGAAACCAGAAACACACAAACCCGCAACCCCCACCCCCACAAAAAGAAGGGGCAAAACATCACGGCCCTGTTGCCTCAGGACCCAACAGTGTGCCAAACACTAAACCACCCATCCCACACCAGCACCCTTCCAGGAACCCCCACAAAGGAAGGAACCGTACTAAGCACCGGAAAAGACCGGCAGCCGCTATTCGCTGATATTCCACCCTTGAGCACCCGCCGCAGAACAATCGTCTGCGCAACGGGCTGTACTCCTGACAAACCCCCGCACCGCATACACGGCACGAACAATCTGTAGGTGCTCCTTAGAAAGGAGGTGATCCAGCCGCACCTTCCGGTACGGCTACCTTGTTACGACTTAGTCCCAATCGCCAGTCCCACCTTCGACAGCTCCCTCCCACAAGGGGTTAGGCCACCGGCTTCGGGTGTTACCAACTTTCGTGACTTGACGGGCGGTGTGTACAAGGCCCGGGAACGTATTCACCGCAGCGTTGCTGATCTGCGATTACTAGCGACTCCGACTTCATGGGGTCGAGTTGCAGACCCCAATCCGAACTGAGACCGGCTTTTTGGGATTAGCTCCACCTCACAGTATCGCAACCCTTTGTACCGGCCATTGTAGCATGCGTGAAGCCCAAGACATAAGGGGCATGATGATTTGACGTCGTCCCCACCTTCCTCCGAGTTGACCCCGGCAGTCTCCTATGAGTCCCCACCATCACGTGCTGGCAACATAGAACGAGGGTTGCGCTCGTTGCGGGACTTAACCCAACATCTCACGACACGAGCTGACGACAACCATGCACCACCTGTAAACCGACCGCAAGCGGGGCACCTGTCTCCAGGTATTACCGGTTCATGTCAAGCCTTGGTAAGGTTCTTCGCGTTGCATCGAATTAATCCGCATGCTCCGCCGCTTGTGCGGGCCCCCGTCAATTCCTTTGAGTTTTAGCCTTGCGGCCGTACTCCCCAGGCGGGGCACTTAATGCGTTAGCTACGGCGCGGAAAACGTGGAATGTCCCCCACACCTAGTGCCCAACGTTTACGGCATGGACTACCAGGGTATCTAATCCTGTTCGCTCCCCATGCTTTCGCTCCTCAGCGTCAGTTAATGCCCAGAGACCTGCCTTCGCCATCGGTGTTCCTCCTGATATCTGCGCATTTCACCGCTACACCAGGAATTCCAGTCTCCCCTACATCACTCTAGTCTGCCCGTACCCACCGCAGATCCGGAGTTGAGCCCCGGACTTTCACGGCAGACGCGACAAACCGCCTACGAGCTCTTTACGCCCAATAATTCCGGATAACGCTTGCGCCCTACGTATTACCGCGGCTGCTGGCACGTAGTTAGCCGGCGCTTCTTCTGCAGGTACCGTCACTTTCGCTTCTTCCCTACTGAAAGAGGTTTACAACCCGAAGGCCGTCATCCCTCACGCGGCGTCGCTGCATCAGGCTTGCGCCCATTGTGCAATATTCCCCACTGCTGCCTCCCGTAGGAGTCTGGGCCGTGTCTCAGTCCCAGTGTGGCCGGTCACCCTCTCAGGCCGGCTACCCGTCGTCGCCTTGGTAAGCCATTACCTCACCAACAAGCTGATAGGCCGCGAGTCCATCCAAAACCACAATAAAGCTTTCCACCCCCCACCATGCGATGAGGAGTCATATCCGGTATTAGACCCAGTTTCCCAGGCTTATCCCAGAGTTAAGGGCAGGTTACTCACGTGTTACTCACCCGTTCGCCACTAATCCAGGAGCAAGCTCCCATCATCGTTCGACTTGCATGTGTTAAGCACGCCGCCAGCGTTCATCCTGAGCCAGGATCAAACTCTCCGTTGAAGTAAAACAGACACAACCCCCAGCCCCGGGAAAACGGGACAAAAAGGCTGCACAAAATTTGAAACCAGCTGTAAAAACCAGACCACCCACAGGGGCGGACGA
>NZ_BRCG01000045.1:0-1828 GCF_023708005.1 Pseudarthrobacter sp. NCCP-2145
CTAGGAGACTGCTGAACTAAGTGCTTTATGGGGCTGGTCCGGGGCGTTCACGTGTCGGGGCCAGCCCTTCCTTTTGTGGTCTCGGGTTCTGTGATTGAAGCATCGGGTCCTGTTTCTGGGCTTTTGAGGGTTGTTCGCCGGGTGGCGGGTCCGGTTTTCGCTGGCGGGAGGCCCTGAGGTGGTGCCCGCGTTCAAGCGATGGCCCAGGATCCTTTTTCGCTGGTAAGTCCGAGCGCGAGGAGGCGTCGCAGGTTCAGCCCGGCAATCCTCAGTTGCAGCCAGGCATTGTTCTGGTTTGTGCCGCGGTGCCGAACGCGGCGGTTGCCGCGGGTGACCCAGGCGATGGACCGTTCGACCATGGGCCGGTGGGTGCGGTAGTCGTGCTGGAAGTCCGGGTCCGTGGCGCGTTTCCGGTGTTCGCGCTGCAGGGCGTCGTGCTCGTGCAGTTCGAGTTTGCGCCCGCGTGGGGAGCCGGTGCACCGGGCCCGGAGCGGGCAGCTGCTGCAGGCGGCGCCGAATGTGACCCGCCGCTTAGCGGTGATCCTGCGCGTAAGCCCGTTCGGGCAGGTCGCGGTGCCTGCTGCTTCATCGACGGTGAAATCATCGAGGGTGAACCCGCCTTCGACGGCCGGGCGCAGCGGCCAGGGTTTGATCACCGGGGTATGGCCGGTGCCGGCGAGAGCGGCGAGCATGTCCCCGGACCCGTAGGCCGAATCGGCCAGGACGTCCACGCTGGTCCCGGCGATCGTGGGCTCCATGCCGATCAGCCGGGCGCCGACGGCCCCGTCGCTGTTCTCCGGTCCGGAGGCCTTGGTCAGCTCCGCGGCGGTGATCAGCCCGGTATCGGGCTCGATGACAATGTGGGCTTTGAATCCGTCCTGCTGCCGGGACCTGGTCTTATGCGCGTGCCGGGTGTCCGGGTCCACGGTGGAGATCATCCGGTCCGGTGCGACCTTCCGGGCGATCCGCCACCGCCCGTCGGTCCCGTCCGAGTCCTCGGCCGGTTCCACGTCCTGCCCGGCGACCAGTGCAAGCAGCGCGTACGCATCGGCCCCCCTGCCCTCCAAGGTCTCGGGATCGACCGCGGCCAGCAGGGCGAGGGCGTCGGTGACCAGCGCCGAGACCAGCCCGTCCCTGGCATCCTGGTCGTCCCAGGCGATGTCCGGCTTACCGGTGCGCGTGTAGTCATACCCCTTCGCGTGGGTGGCCAGCAGGTCCTGGCCGCCGGGGATGTCACGGCCGAAGCGGCGCACCGCTGCGATCAGCTGCGTGATCGTGTCCTGCCTCGCGACCGCGTCATCCAACACTGTTGAATCAACCGCCCGCCGGCGCTTGCCCGCCAGGACTCCGGTTTCCGCAACGACCTCGGCGATGGCCTTCATGATCCGGTGCGGGTTCTTCGATGCCGCCAGCCGCCGGCGCCAGTACGTCAGCGTGCTCGGATGGAATGCCGTATCGGTCAGTCCGTACCCGCACGCGGCTTTCCAGCGCAGATCGTACGTCAACGCCTCGGCTGTTTCCCGGTCAGAGAGGCCCTGCAACGCCTGCAGCACCAGCACCGAACCGATCACCGAAGCGGGAACTGACGGCCGGCCCCGCCGCGACGGGAACAGGTCCTCCATCATCGAATCCGGGAACAACCGCCCCCGATGCTTGGCCAGAAAAGCGAAGACACTGCCCGGAGCCAACAACTCTCCGGCCAGCGCCTCCACATCCAAATACCCGCGTTGCGCGTCCTCGCGTCCCTGCATAAGACCAGTCTTAACCACCAGCCTCACCAGTCCAGCCGACGCGCCTAAACCAGCGGATATTTCAGCAGTCTCCTAGG
>NZ_BRCG01000046.1:0-1305 GCF_023708005.1 Pseudarthrobacter sp. NCCP-2145
TCAACCGTGACAGACACCTCCATGATCCGCCCCGGCATGCGCCCACCGCCACAGACGAAACCCCCGAGGCACGCACAACCTTCTCCCACCACGGCGCGACAGCAGCGCTGGACCGCTAGTCAGGCGGCCTGGACCGCCCGGAAGTGTTTTTCGATAAGCCCCTTGATGTCCTCATGGCAGCCGCCGCAGCCGGTTCCGGCACGCGTTGCCTTGGACACCTCGGCTACCGTGGAGCAGCCCTCCTCAACGGCGCCCTGGATGGCGGCTCCGCTGACTCCGGCGCACCGGCAGACGGTGCCGGCGGGATCGGCGGCACCCGTGCCCGGCAGCTGGTCCGGCCCGTCGAGGCGCAGCAGCAGGGACCGGTCAGCCGGAAGTTCCGCGCCGCGTTCGAACAGCCCCACCAGCTCGGCCGCCGTGCGGGGCATGCCCACGGCCACCAGGGCCTCCAGGACGCCGCCGCGGGTGGTCATTTTGACATAGCGGCCGTGCTCCGGGTCCGCCCACTGGGAAACCTGGAGCCGCGGGCGCCCGTTCACGGCACCGGCAGCAAGGGCGTCCTCGTCCCAGGGCTCTGCGGAATTGTCGCCGGCTACGGCCATGTTCATGCCGCGCGCCTTCAGGACGATCACGCCCGGCTGCTCCGCCGGCAGCGCCGGCAGCAGGGCGGCGTCCTCCCCGCCGTCTGCCAGCAGGGTCAGGTACCCGGCCAGCCACTCGGCCTGCCGCCAGCCCGGCCCCACCAGGCCGGAGGGCCCATTGGCGTTGCGGCAGGGTGCGCAGTCCGGATCCGGGCAGCGCACCTCGGCGCAGTCACCAATGGCAAAGATGTGCGGCTCGTGGTGCGCGCGGAGTTTGTGGTCCACCAGGATGCCCGCGGACGTGGAGAGCCCGCAGCCCTCGGCGAGTTCAGTGCGGGGGCGGACGCCGCAGGAGAGCACCAGGAGGTCGCCGTCGATCGCGGACCCGTCGTCGAGCAGCAGCGCCGAGAAACCGCCGTCGGGCGCGTTGTGCTCCACGCCCGTGGAGCGCGCGTTGCCGGCCATCCGCACGCCGCAGCGGCGCAGGCTCGCCGCCAGCACGGAGCCGCCGCCGCGGTCGATGTTGCGGCCCAGCGGATGCGGGCCGTTGTGGACCACCGTGACGGTGGCTCCTTCTTCCGCCGCGGCCAGGGCGGTCTCCAGGCCCAGGACGCCGCCGCCCAGGACCACGACCCGCTTGCCGCCGGTCACGGCCCGCCGCAGCGCCTCGGCGTCACGGAGGTCGCGAAGGGCGGTGACGCCGGCGGGGAGGACGGGGTGGGTG
>NZ_BRCG01000047.1:0-1138 GCF_023708005.1 Pseudarthrobacter sp. NCCP-2145
GTGCTGGTATTGGAATCCCTGGTCAGAGTGCACGAGTGGTTTCTGCCCTTCCTCCAGGGTGGCTAAGGCGCCGCGCAATGAGGAGTTGGCCAGCTCCAGGTTGGGCGAGGTTCCAATGGCGTAGGAGATGATCTGCCGGTCGAAAAGGTCCATGACCGGTGAGAGGTAGAGTTTCCTGTCATCGACGCTGAATTCGGTCACATCGGTCACCCATTTCTGGTTCGGCGCATCCGCTTCGAACTGGCGTTTCAACAGGTTTGGGGCCACGATGCCCTGCTCGCCTCGGTAGGAGTTGTAGCGATTCTTCCGCCGGACCTTGCAGACCAGGCGCAGTAGACGCATCAGCTTCAGCACGGTCTTCTTCGCGATCGTCCAGCCTTGCTTGACCAGTTCGGTGTGGACGCGGCGGTGGCCGTATCGGGCCTGGCTCTTCTTGAAGATACTCGTGATTACGGCTTTGAGGTCTGCTTGCGGGTCAGGGGCAAGGAGTCGGGCTTGGTGATAGAAGAACGTCGACCGAGGCAGCTCGGCGACGTCCAGAAGAACTTCCAACCGGTGTTCGGCCTTGAGAGCGATGACAGCGCGGACCTTCAGCGCTGTTCCTCGTCCCTCAAGGCGTTTACTTTTCCCAGGAAGGCCACCTCTGCCCGCAAGTGCTCGTTCTCGCGGCGCAACCGCTGCAGCTCCGACTCTGGTTCCGTCGGCGCCTTGGGAGGTGAGATCGGCCGGCCACGTACTTTTGGGCGCAAGCCATCTTCGCCCTCGTTGCGGTATATCCGCGCCCACTTCTTGACCAGATCCGGGGAGGACAGCTCAAGCTCCTTCGCCAGGGCGACCTGGCTCTCTCCGGCTTGGAAACGGCGGACCGCGGCGAGTTTGAACTCGAACGTGAACTGCCGATGGGTTGATTTGGTCACTAGCGCCGTACCTCCGCGAACTCTCCACAGGTTGTGAATGCGGATGACAGGTTTTGAACGGACCCCTAGGCTCGTCGCCGCTGCCTTCGCGCCCCAACCATTCTCGAACAACGCTATCGCGGCTTCGCGCTGTTCCTCAGATAACGAACTACTGTCCTGCATAAAACTGCTCCCCGAAAGTAAGAACTGATTTCTCAGTCCAACTTTCGGGGAGCAGTTCA